>NZ_JBFNGB010000020.1:0-34897 GCF_046035835.1 Helcococcus bovis | reverse complement strand
TCTAAGTTCTGTCAAGGCGCTCTCCCTTGACAGGTTTTAGATAAAAAATTATACTTTATGAGCACTGCAAACAATTAATCATTTATCTATTGACATTTGATAGCTGGTCTTAATAAAAAAGGGCTAAGAAGCCCCTATACTAGCTGTGGAGATTTATTGTCTCTTATTGTTTCGACACTAACTATACACTTTGATATATCTTTATTGCTTGGTATATCAAACATTATGTCCAACAACTTATCTTCTAGTATGGCTCTTAGTCCTCTTGCACCTGTATTTCTTTTTATAGCTAATTTTGCAATTTCTTCAATGGATCCATCTTCAAAAATTAAATCAACTCCATCTAACTTAAATAGTTCTTGATATTGTTTAATTAAGGCATTTTTAGGCTCTGTAAGTATTTTAACTAGAGCTTCTTCATTCAAATCTTCAAGTGTTACAATAATAGGAATACGACCTATAAATTCAGGTATTAATCCATACTTCATCAAATCTTGTGGCAAAATATGTTTCAATTTTTCTCCAAGATTTTCTTCATGTTTACTTCCTAATTCTGCTCCAAATCCTATTGATTTCTTTTCCGTTCTATTTTCTATAAGCTTTTCAATGCCTTCAAAAGCTCCACCGACTATAAATAAAATATTACTTGTGTCAACTTGAATATATTCTTGATTAGGATGCTTTCTACCACCTTTTGGAGGCACATTAGCTATTGTCCCCTCTATTAATTTTAATAAAGCTTGCTGTACACCCTCTCCACTTACATCTCTTGTAATTGAAACATTTTCAGATTTTCTTGTTATCTTATCAATTTCGTCGATATATATTATACCTTTTTGTGCTTTTTCAACATCATAATTTGCTGCTTGAACTAGTTTAAGTATAACATTTTCAACATCTTCACCAACATAACCCGCTTCTGTTAAACTTGTAGCATCTGCAATTGCAAATGGTACATCCAAAACTTTAGCTAATGTTTGAGCTAACAATGTCTTCCCTGATCCTGTAGGACCAACAAGACAAATATTTGATTTTTGAATCTCTGTATCTGTTTCTTTAGCATATTTTATTCTTTTGTAATGATTATAAACAGATACTGCTAATGTTTTTTTTGCCTTATCTTGTTTTATAACATATTCATCAAGATATTTCTTTATTTCTTGTGGTATAGGTAGATTTGAAAAATCCATATCATCAACAACTTCTTTTTCTTCAGTTAGAATTTCTTTACACAAATCTACACATTCATTACATATAAACACATTATTCGGTCCGGAAATTAATCTAACATCATTTGATGATTTACCGCAAAAAGAGCAATAAGATTCAAGTTCTATAAATTCAGACATTAAATCTCCTTATGACTTTCAATCACTTTGTCTATTAGACCATATTCTAATGCTTCTTGTGCTGTCATGTACTTATCTCTTTCAGTATCTAATTTAATTTGATCAATATCTTGTCCTGATTGATCTGAAAGGATTTTATTCAATCTTTCTCTAATTTTTAATATTTGTTCTGCAACGATACTAATTTCTGTAGCTTGACCTTGAGCTCCTCCTAATGGTTGATGTATTAATATATTTGAATTTGGTAATGAAAATCTTTTACCTTTTGCTCCACTTGTTAATAACACAGCTCCCATACTTGCAGCTTGACCGATACATATTGTTGAAACATCCGGTTTAATATAATTCATTGTATCATAAATAGCTAATCCTGCTGTTACAGATCCTCCTGGAGAATTAATATACAATTGTATATCTTTATCAGGATCTTCAAATTCTAATAACAACAATTGTGCCACTATAATATCTGCCATTTGATCGTTTATTTCTCCTGATACAAAAATTATTCTTTCTCTTAATAATCTAGAATATATATCGTATGCTCTTTCACCTCTATTGGTTGTTTCTATAACTGTTGGCACTAATGGCATATATTTCCTCCTTTATTTCAGAATGTAAATTCTATTTTTCTTCTGATTCTTCTTTTTCTTCTTTTTTGTCAACAAAAACTACATTTTGTTTGAATTCATCAACAGCTTTTCTTCTTTGTAAAATTACTTTAATTCTTTCTGGTGATACTTGTTGTTTCATTTTTTCAATAAATTCAGCATCATCTTCTTTGTTATATTGTTTTGCAACATCTTTATATTCATTTTCTACTTCATCGTCAGAAACAAAATATTCTTTTTCTTCTACAAGTTTTTCTAAGATTAAGTCGATTTTTACCTTATTTTCAGCTCTTTCTCTCAATTGTTCTCTAACTTGTTCTTCGCTTGAACCTGTTAATTGGAAATATGTCTTCATATCTATTCCCATATGGCTAATTTGATGAGTATATTCATGATATTCTTCATTTAATTGATCTTCAACCATTTGGTTTGGTACATTAATTTCTGTACGTCTTATTACTTCTTCAATTACTTGATTTTCTAATTCAATTTCATTATTTTTTTCTAAATTTTCTTTTAATTCTTTTCTAATTGATTCTTTGTATTCATCAACTGTATCAAATTCTGAAACATCCATTACAAAATCATCATCTAATTCTGGAAATACTTCTTCTTTTACTTCATTAACTTTTACTTTGAATAAAACTTCTTGTCCTTTTAACTCTTCTGCTTGGTATTCTTCTGGGAATGTTAAATTTAAATCTACTTCTTCCCCTGCTTTTTTACCAATTAAACCTTCTTCAAATCCTGGGATGAATGATTTTGATCCAATTTTAAGATCATATCCTTCAGATTTTCCACCTTCAAAAGCTACATTTTCTTTAAATCCTTCAAAGTCAATATTTACTAAGTCACCAATTTGGATTTCTCTTTCAACTGGTTTTACAACTCCATTTTTTTGAATTTCATCTTGAATTCTAGCATCTACTAATTCTTCTTTAACTTCTGTATCTTGTTTTGTAACTTCAAGATTTGTATAATCTGCTAATTCAAATTCTGGATATGTTTCAACTTCAAATTTTAATTCGATATCTTTTCCTTCTTCAATTTCACTAAAATCAACATGTGGTCTTGAAACAGGTGTAATTTTTAATTCTTCAAGTGCATTTTGATATGCATCAGGTAAAATTAAATCTAATGCATCATTGTAAAATACTTCTTTACCATAATTCATTTCAATAATTCTTCTTGGTGCTTTTCCTTTTCTAAATCCTGGAATATTAAATCTTGATTTATTTTGTTGATATGCTTCTTGTAATTTTTCCTTAAATACATCAAATTTTACTGTTTCTGTAAAAACAGCCTTATTATTTTCTTTGGATATTAATTTACTCATTTCATTCCTCCTAAAAATTAATATTTTTTCAGCCTTATTATTATAGCATAAAAAATTATTAATCTGTAAATTCTATATTTTTTAAATTTTCTATATCCGATAATCCAATAAACTCGTTTATATAGATACCCTTTATTCTTTTATTTATTATAGATGTAATATTTTCTGTTGATAAAACTATATATGGAGTTGATTTATCAAAATTCTTTTTCCATTCATATGTTAATCTATTAAGTTCTTCACTATATACATCATCTCTAATCTTTTCTAAAATATAATAAAAAGAATTATCTAACAAGGTATTTATGTTATCTTTTTGAACTTCTTTATTTTTATCGTCATATTGATATGCTGGTATTTCGGTCATCTTGCCTTGAGAAATATATATATCATAATCTTCATACTCGTCATTAAGATGTTTATACATTTCTTGAGGTGAAAGAGGTTTCAAATCTACTTTTATACCCTCATTTTCAATTTCTTTTTCTAGATATTCTTTTATATCATTAGCAAATTCATCTTGTTCTAAATATGCCAATTTTATATTTAACGTTTCTCCTTTTTCGTCTAAAAAGTATCCATCTTTTTTGGTATAAAATTTAGACAATTCATCTGATAATTTATTCTTTTTATCAAATTTATAATTATCGCTGTTAAACCACGAATTTTTATAAACTGGTATCTCTGGAAAATCATATACATCTTTTCCGTATTTTTCTTCAATAATTTCTTTTATTCCTATAGAATCTCTAAGTGCACGTCTAAAGTTTTCATTTTTAAAAATTTTACTCTTTTGATTAAATCCTATGTAATTGAAAATTACTGATTGAAAATCTATATGATTTGCATATTGTCTAGTTCTTTCATTATAATCTCTATAAAAATATTTTTCTTTTGGATATTTGTACAAAATATCTAAATCTCCTGATTTAAATTTGTGTAATGCATCATGATAATCTAAAAAAGATATCTCTATTTTTCTTATTTTTATATCTTCATTTTTAACATCATCTTTTAAAATTAATTTAATATTTTCATCTAATATATTTTCTACTTTATATCGTCCTGCACCATTGATTAAATCAACAAATTTTACCTTTGCTAAATCATTATACTTAAAATCCGTATTTTTTATATTAACAATTGGGAACATTAAGGAATAAATATTTGAAAAACTTGCATCATTAAAATGAAATTTTATAAAATAATCTCCTAATATTTCTATACCTTCTAACTTATCTGTCACTTTCAATTTATAGTCAAAATAGCCCTTTAGATTATCGACATAATTAACATATTTTCCCGAATATGATGGATCAGCAAGCACCAAATATGTATTATATACATTTTTAGCAGTTAAAAATTCCCCATTTGAAAATTTATAATCTTTTTTTAATTTAACGGAAATAGTCTTTCCTAAATCCTCATACCAATATTCTTCTGCTATTTCAAGTTTTGCTTTATCATTTTTATCCTTATATAAAAGAGAAGGATGAATCAATCTAGATAACAATGATACTGTACCATCTCCGTCATCAAAAACATTTAAAGGTTTTTCTCTTGTAGGTACTCCTACTTTTAAAATATCTTGATCTGATTTTTTTCTTGGATTTACAATATATTTATTATATTTATCATTTAACGAAATTTCAACTCTTTTCTTGGGAAGAATAATTAAGATAAAGAAAAAAATAGCTATAATAAAAAGTAATATTATTTCTATTTTCTTTTTCTTATCCATAATTAAAACGCCAAAATTATTCCATTTTTATTAGCATAAGTCGTAGATAATGCTGTTCCCTCTAATATCTCTATAGATTTAAAGTCATAAACTTCTTCAGACATTTCCTTAATTTTTTTAGCTCTTTCTTCATTTCTAATGTGTGTAATATATAAAATTTTATCACTATAAGTATCAGTCAATTCCCCAATTGTACTAACCATTTTAGTTAACGCTGATTTTATTCCTCTTGGTTTATGCTTTACTTCTATAACACCATCAACACCTACACATACAGGATAAATTTTCAACGCAGATGCTATCATACCTGCAACTTTTGACATTCTTCCGTTTTTTATTAAATTATCTAAATTTTCTAAAACAAATATTGTATTTAATTTTTCAATTTTTGTTGTAACATTATCAACAACTTGTTCAAATGTTTTACTTAAATTCAGCTGTTCTTGTATAGCATTAATAACTTGTGTTTCTCCACATGCAGCTGATTTTGAATCAAAAACATGAATTTTAGCATTTGGATTTTCATCTTCCAACATTGTTTTAGCGATTGTTGCACTGTTGTATGTTGCAGATAATTTAGAAGAAATTGTTACAAAGTATACTTCATCATATCCTTTAGCTGCTTCATAAAAATATTCAGGTGTAGGAGCTGCAGTTTTTACAACTTCCTTTGAGTTATTCATCAATTCAATTAATTCGTCTATATTAGCTCTATCATCAGCAATAATACTTTTATCTTCTATATCTATAAAAAATGGAACTCTTTTAATATTTTGTTGTTTTTCCATTTTCTCATTTATCTCTGCACAATAATCAGAAACTATTAATTTTTTCATCGAACCTCCAAAAACTTTATTTTAAGTAACCTTTTTCTTTTATAACTTTAACAACTTTATTAACATTTTCTTTACAAATTTCATCTGTTTCTGCTTCAATCATTACTCTTATAAGAGGTTCTGTCCCAGATGCTCTAACTAATATTCTTCCAGAATCTTTTAATGTTTCTTCAACTTCCTTTATTGATTTTTTAACATCTTCATCATTTAAAACAATATTTTTATCCGTAATTCTTAAATTTTCTAATACTTGAGGATAAATTTTTAATTCCTTTACTAATAATGATAAAGTTGATTTTAATTTCACCATAATTTCAATCAATTTTAAGGAAGTTAAAATACCATCTCCTGTAGTTGCATATTTTGAAAGAATTATGTGTCCTGACTGTTCACCACCAACACTATAACCGTTTTGTCTTATTTCTTCTGATACATATTTATCACCAACGGGAGTTTGAATATATTCTATATTTTGAGATTCCAAAGTTTTATATAATCCTAAATTTGACATAACAGTAGTTACAACTATATTTTTATTTAGTTCGCCGTTATCTTTTAAATATTTGCCAAATATATACATTATATGATCACCTGAAATAATATTTCCATTTTCATCCACAGCTAAACATCTATCAGCGTCTCCATCATATGCAATACCTAAATCATATTTTCCTTCAACTACTTTTTTAGCTAAATTTTCAATATGAGTTGAACCTGCATCCTTATTAATATTGTAACCATCAGGTCTATCATTTATCATGTCAACATCTGCCCCTAAAATATCGAAAACATTCTTTGATATTTGATAAGCTGCACCATTTGAAGCGTCTACTAATACTTTAACACCCTTAAATGATTTAGTAACAACTGTAGATAGATATGCAATGTATCTATTTCTTCCCACAAGATAATCTACAGTTCTTCCTATTTCTTCACCTTTTGCAAGTGGAATGCTATCTTCAATAGAATCTATATATTCTTCTATTTCTTCTAAAATGTCGCCTTCTAGTTTATATCCATCTCCACCTATTAGTTTTATACCATTGTCATAATATGGGTTATGGCTTGCAGATATCATAATTCCACAATCAAAATCTTCTGTTCTAGTTATGTAAGAAACACTTGGTGTAGTAGTTACATGAAGTAAATATGCATCACTACCACTAGATGTTATCCCAGCTGCTAAAGCTGATTCAAACATATAACTTGAACGTCTTGTATCCTTCCCGATAACAATTTTAGAATCTTTGTTTTGTTTTTTAAAGTAATTTCCTAAAAATCTACCTATTTTAAAAGCATGATTTACATTTAGATCAATATTTGCTTCTCCCCTAAATCCATCTGTTCCAAAATATTTCATATCTTTTCTCCTAGTTTTTATTTATCTTAATTATAGCATAATAAACAAAAATGTTTTAATTATGTAGTAATGATAATTCATATACTCTATTTTTATTTACATTATATTTTTTAGAAACCAATTTAACAGCAGTTTTTTTTGTTTCACCTTGAGCGCATAATTCATTTATTTTTTGAATAATAAAATCATCATCTATTTCTTCAATCGTATCATCCGAATCAATTAATACAACAAATTCTCCCTTTTCAACAATCTTTACTGAATCATAATCTTTCGCCAAAAATATCTTTACCTCTTCGTATATCTTAGATATTTCCCTTGCTACTGCAACTTTTCTTTCAGGAATAATTTTTGATAATTCCTCTAAAGTATCTAAAATTCTATGAGGTGTTTCATAAAATATTAATGTATGTTTTTTTTCTAAAATATTATTAAAAAATTTATTTTTTTCAGAATTTTTACTTGGAATAAATCCCAAAAATTCAAAATCCATACTCTTAAAACCACTCATAACTAAAGCTGTAGTAAAAGCAGTAGGTCCAGGTAAAACTGTATATTTTACATTTCTTTCAATTAAAGCATTTATTAAAATATTACCAGGATCTGATATCCCTGGCATACCAGCATCAGAAACTACTGCAATATCATTATCTAACGCTAAATTTGTTAATTCTTCAATTCTTTCTTTTTCATTAAACTTATGATAAGAAATTAATTTTTTATGAATGTCATAATGATCTAATAATTTTTTAGTCGTCCTTGTATCTTCACAAGCTATATAGTCCACTTCTTCTAAAACTCGAAGTGATCTAAGCGTTATATCTTCAAGATTTCCTATTGGTGTAGGAACAAAAAATATCATTTTATCTCCTAATAAAAAAGAGCCTATAGCTCTTTCATTTTTTATTTTTTCTATTTAACAAAATATTTCCAATTATTAGGACAACAAAAGCTACAAAAGCTATTGCCATAAGTCCTATATCATAAAATGAATAACTATATTTAGAATAGTTATTATTTAATTTTATACCAAAAAATCTAGCCAAAGTATCTTCAAATACATTTTCCGGAAAATCTAATTTTATTAATTGTTTTATACTTGGTGTAGCATCATACTGATACCAACTTGATTTTCCATTTGGATCTGTTAAATTTACTAAATATTGATTTTCATATCCCGTTCTATTTATCTTATATCCTTTCGCATAATTTAGATCTTTTATTTCAACTTCTTCCAAATTAAACAAAACCTGATCTTCATTAAATATTCTTTTAAAATTACCTTGTCTAAAAGTTTGAGAATTAATACTAATAAAGTTATTTAATTTTTGAACAATTTTTCCATCACCAGTAAATTTATATAAATCTGGTAACCCTGATGAATTTTTTTCTCTTAATGGTATAAGTAAGTTACCTATTTCATCTTCAAACACCTTAAATTTCTTCCCTTTTAATTCTATATCTTTAGAATTAAGATTTTTATATTCTTTTCTATTTACATAATCATATACTAATTCTTTATTTAATCCATTTTCATCCCTAAACTTAAATATACTAACCTTTGGCTTTTTCCACTTAAAAGTATATAAAGAATTAGTAGTATTATTATATACCACTATTATATTTATGCTTTGATTATTAGGATTTACAACTAAATTTCCATCCACTTTTGTCTTTTCATCACCAGTCTCTAAATCAAACTCTATCCTTTGTGAATTATCAAATACTTCAATATTATATTCCGTTCTATCCTTTGTTACCGGCTCTAATAATTTACCATTTTTTATTTTGATAGATTTTAAATATGGAATATTTGTATATTCTTTAGCAAGTTCTTGATTGTTTAAGCTATTATTTGAAATAAATGAATCTATTTCTTCATCAGTCATATCTTTCCCATCATTTGTAACTACAAAATATACGGTATCATTTTTACTTAAATCCTGACCTTTTGTGGAAACAACATTAACTTCTATATTTAATTTATAGATACCTATTTTATCTGGAGTAAATTTAGATACTATAGATATATTATTTTCAAATACTTTTTTTTCTTGATTTCCAATAGTTATAACATCCTCTGCTGCCCCAGATATAACAATACTCCCGTTTACCGGTTCTTCAAATTCATAAGTACGACCAAATGAAATTTCTTCATTAACTTTATAAGTCGAATTTGCCGTAACAATACTAATTGGAAATATCATAAAAATCATAAAAAATATTGATAAAGATATTGCTCTTTTACTAAATCTCATAATTACCTAACTTTTTTATATTTCTCTATTAATTCTAAAATAATTCTTTCAATTACTAATTGAAAATTAACATTTACTTTCAACAAAGATTTAAAATCCTCATTTCTTTTAATCATATCTTCTAGTGAAGCATTTGAAATTTTTAACATCTTCTTTATCAAATTATTATACTTCAAATTTTTGGTTTCAAACTTATTAAAAATAGCATCACTATAAATTTGAGTCATAATTTTTAATACTTCACTTCTATTCTCAGATAAATCTTTAATTAAACTTTTTTCTTTATTTATTATATAATAGTTTCCTTCAAAAGCCTTATTTAACAAATAGACTAAATTTTTAAAAGTTTCTGATTCATAATCTATACTTTTTCTTTCTAAAACATTGATAATTTGGCTTCTTGAAATTATTGTATTTAATAATTTATATCTATTATCAATAGTCATAAATACTATAGAATATCCCGGTAATTCTTCTAATGTTTTTAATAATGCATTTTGAGCTTCAGCTTTCATTAATCCAGCATCTTCAATAATAAACACATTATGATCATATTTAACAGGTTTTTCATAAACCATCTTACTAAGAATTCTTATTTTATCTATTGAAATATTATTATTTTCTGCTTTAACTATGTTAACAAAATTTTCAACATCTTTTCGATTAAAAATAGCTTGAGTAAATAACATACATTGTTTTATAGCTTCTTCTAAAGCACCTTCAATAATATAAACATTAAATATACTATTATTTTTTATTTGCTTATCTAAAATTTTGTTTAACATTACAACTTAATAAATTGATCTACATCTAAAATAAATACTGTTGCTCCTCCAACTTCAATTTCCACTGGAAATGATTGAAACATTGGACCTTGCAAGTTAGAATTTATAATGCTTGTAGTTGTTTTTCTTTTTTTACAATTAGACTCTATTATATCTAAACAATCCTTAACTCTATCCTCATCAACACCCATTAATAATGTTGTATTTCCTTCTTTTAAAAATCCTCCAGTTGTAGCTAATTTTGTAACGGAAAATTCTTTTTCTACTAAATCATCCATTAGTAAATTAACATCATTATCTTGAACAATCGCTATTAAAAGTTTCATTTTTCCTCCAATACTTTTACTAATTTTTCTAAAGTTTCTTTTTCTACTTCTTCTACACTCTTAGAAGCGTCTATTATTATAGTATTTTTATCTAATAATTTTTTATATCCTTGATATACTCTTTCATGAAAAGAGTTACCTTCTTCTTCAAGTCTATCAGCCTTCACAGCAATTCTTTTTCTATTTAACACTGTAATAGGATCAACATCTAAGAAAAATGTATAATCAGGTTTTAATTCTCCAGTTGCAAAATCATTTATAGACTTTACTCCTTCAACTCCTAAATCTCGTGCATATCCTTGATAGGCTAAAGATGAAAGTACAAATCTATCTGAAATAACCAACTTACCTTCAGATATTCCCTTTTTTATGACTTTTTCAACGTTTTGAGCTCTTTGAGCTGCAAATAATAAAGCTTCTGTTTTATCATCCATTGCTTCATTATCATTATTTAACAAAATATTTCTAATTTGTTCCCCTATCTTAGTTCCTCCTGGCTCTCTTGTAAAAATATAATCAACTTTATTATCATCAAGATATTTTTTTACTTTTTCCAGTATTGTTGATTTTCCAGAACCATCAGATCCCTCAAAAACTATAAATTTTCCTCTCATCTCGCCTCCTTATTATTTTAATTATATAACTTATTAAAATAAATTTCTATAATTTAGAAATAAATATTTTTTGAGAAACAATTATTAAAATAAATATTCCTTGATACTAATCCAATCTATTGTATAATAGAGTAAAAGGAGGATAAAATGCCAAAAAAATATGATAATTTATTAATATTTAATATTGATCCTGGTTTAATGAAATACGAAGACGATATTAAATTAAGAATAGAAAAATACAAAAACAAAAAGAAAGAATTATTAGGTGGTAAGAGAAAACTATTAAATGTAGCAAATTTTCATGAATGTTTTGGTTTCCAAAAATCTAAAACAGGTTGGTTTTATAGAGAATGGGCTCCTGCTGCCGATGAGGTTTATTTAACTGGAGATTTTAATAATTGGAGTACAACATCTCATCCACTAAAGCGAATTGATGAAGATACTTGGGAAATTTTCATAAAAGGTATTAGAAGTATTCCTCATAACTCTAGAATTAAAGTTATTATAGTAAAAAATGGTAATTTAAACTATAGAGTGCCTATGTTTATAAATAAGGTAAATCAAGAAACATATGAAGATGGTCATATAGATTTTTATGGCATCATGAATAATCCTTCTAGAAAGTATAAATTTAAAAACGAATTTAAAATTCCTAAAAATTTCAATCCTTTTATATATGAAGCTCATATAGGAATTGCGCAAGAAAAAGATGATATAGGAAGTTATAAAGAATTTATTGATATATTACCTAGAATTAAAAATTTAGGTTATAATACAATTCAAATAATGGCAATTGCATCTCATTCATACTATGGTTCTTTTGGATATCATGTAACAAATTTCTTTTCCGCTTCACATTGGTTTGGTGATGTTGAAGACTTAAAATTATTAATTGACGAAGCTCACAAATTAGGACTTGCGGTTTTAATGGATATCGTTCATAGCCATGCATCAAAAAATGTTAACGAGGGTATAAATTACTATGATACAACTGAATATCAATTATTCTATTCTGGAGAAAGAGGTAATCATCATCTTTGGGATTCACGAATTTTTGACTATAGCAAGAATAATGTATTAAAATTTTTACTATCTAATTTGAGATATTATCTTGAAGAATATAATTTTGATGGATTTAGGTTTGATGGTGTAACATCAATGATGTATCTTGATCATGGTATAGGAAGAACATTCAATAGTTATACTGATTATTTCTCATTAAATACAGATTTGGATGCAATTACCTATTTAACTCTTGCTAATGAACTTATAAAAGAAATTAATCCTTCATATATAACCATCGCTGAAGATGTTAGTGGAATGCCGGGATTATGCCTTCCTATTAAATACGGTGGAATAGGTTTTGATTATAGTTTTAATATGGGAGTTTCAAACTTTTGGAAACAATCATTAAATCAAGATGATCACGATTGGAATATGCTTAAAATGTGGCATGAATTAACTTCATCTAGACCAGAAGAAAAATCTATATCTTACGCTGAAAGTCATGATGAATCAATAGTTGGAAGTAAAACTATAATGTTTAAATTGGCAGATTCTGAAATTTATGAAAATATGGATTTACATAATCAAAGTTTTTTAATACACAGAGCTATTTCTCTTCATAAATTAATTACAAGCGTAACATTAAATACAGCTTCCGATGGATATCTCAACTTTATAGGTAATGAATTTGGTCATCCAGAATGGTTAGATTTTCCTTCAGAAAATAATGGTTGGTCACATAAATATGCTAAAAGACAATGGCATTTAGTAGATGATAAAAACTTAAAATATCAGTGGCTAAATCAATTTAATAAAGAAAGTATAGAATTTTCTAAAAATAATGATCTACTTTTAGATTCTCCAAGATTAATAATGATTGAAAATGAATTTAAATTGCTAATATTTAAGAGAAATAATCTATACTTCATTTACAATTTCCATCCAACAAGATCCTATGAAGGACTTGCCATCCCTATTGAAGAAAAAGGAAATTTCAAAGTTGTTTTTAGTAGTGATGATAATAAATTTGGAGGAATGGACAGAATTTCAAAAGACTATATATATGAAAGTTCTGAAATTTTTGGTTCTGATTTTGACTATGATTTAAAAATTTATTCTCCAAGTAGAACTATGATGGTACTGAAAAAAATAAATTAATATAAAAAAGAAACCGAGATTTTGAACTGACCCCAAAAAGTTGGACCTAATACCAGAGTTAGAAATAAACTAGCTCTGGTATTTCTTTTCCTTTCCTACCCCTAGGGATAGGAATTTTTTATGCTGCATTCTTCTTTCTATATTCTATTGGTGATAAGTATCCTAATTTTTCTTTTATTCTTTCTTCATTGTAATATTTTATGAAATCTTCTATTGTTTGTTTTAAGTGTTCATATGAATAGAATTTTCTTCCGTAATATATTTCTTGTTTTAATATTCCAAAGAAGTTTTCCATTGGCGAGTTGTCTAAGCAGTTGCTTTTTCTTGACATGGATTGGATGATGCCGTTTGATTCTAGTTTTGATGTGTATTGCTTTACTTGGTACGCCCAGCCTTGATCTGAGTGGAATATTCTTTTTTCTTTTGTTTTGTTAGTTATTTCTATGGCTTTATCTAAAGCTTTTAGGATTGGTTCTAGTGTTGGGTGTTTTGATATTTCATAGCTTAGTATTTCACTGTTGTACATATCAAGATATGGGTTTAGATAGAGTTTTTTTATTTGATATGTTCCTGATTTATCTTTTTCAAAATACTTAAATTCTGTTGTGTCTGTTGTTATTTTTGTGTATGGTTTTTCTATTTTGAAGTTCCTATTTATTTCATTATCAGCTATTTTTCCAATAGTTCCCTTGTAGGAGGAGTATTTTCTAGATTTTTTTGAATAGATTTTTACTTGAAGTTTTAACTTTTGAATTAATCTTTGTACTTTCTTTTTGTTTATTGTTAGTCCTGATCTTTTCAACATAGCAGTTATTCTTCTGTAGCCATAGTTTGGATTGTCTTTTCTTATCTTAAGTATTTTATTTTCTATTTCTATATCTTTATTTGGTCTATTTAATCGTTTTTTCCAATACATGTATGTTGATTTGGCAATATTAAAGTATTTTAATAAGTCTTTTAGTTTGTATTTGTCTCTTAAGACCTCAATTGTTTCAGCAATTGTCTTATTTCTGTATCTGTCATTTGAGACAATTCTATCTTTTTTTTTATTGCATCATTTTCTAGTTGAAGCCAATAGTTTTTTTCTTCTAATTTCTTTATTTTTTCTTTTAGTTGTGCTTCGTTTAAAGAATTATCTTCTTCATTGGTTAATTGTGCTGATGATTCTATTTTAGTGTCTTTTGATTTCTTTTGAGACTTTTGCATTTTTGAAGGTCTTCCTCTCTTTTTAGCTTTTAGTCCTTCAATTCCTTTTTCTCTAAAGTCGTTTACCCATCTTGTTATCATTGATGGATTGTTTATCTTTAATTCATTTGCTAGGCTTTGGTAGGACATTTCCCCTCTTAAGTACAAGTTTACTACATTTAACTTAAATTCCAAAGTGTATTGTGTATTTTTTCTCTTTACTTTTAATCCTTCATAGACTTGAGACTTGTATGCATTTACCCATATTTTTACTATTTCCTGATGAGAAAATTTATATTTTTCTGATAAAGATTTATATGAGATATTCGATCTTAAATATTCTTTTACTACTTTCATTTTGAATTCTGTGCTATATTTTGCCATTAAAAAACTGACCTCCTTTAGTTAGTTTTTTGGTCTAACTTTTGGGGGTCAGTTCATTAATTGTTAACGTCAATTTTTTTATTTAATTAAACTATTTATATCTTGAGTAAATTTAACTATATCTTCAACCTTCAAACCAGATATTAACCTAGCTTGATTGTATAGCACATTTGTAATCAAAGAAATTTCATCAGTATCATTTTTTGATAAAGCATCCATCAATTTAGCATATAAAATATGATTTGGATTAATTTCTAATACCTTTTGTGCTTTAATCCCCATTGGATTTTGTTGCATTGAAAGAGTTTTTTCCATTTCAATTGAAATATCCCCTTTAGATGTTAAAAATGATGCATCATCTACCAGTCTCTTACTTGCCTTAACATCAACTATTTCATCACCCAAAACTTCCTTCATCTTATTAAATAATTCCTTTTGATTTACATCTTCCTTCTTATCTGAATCTTTTACGGAATTATCTTCCAATTCAATTTCCTCATCAAAAGCAGACTTAAATTTAATATCCCTATAACTTTCCATAACCTTAATTACAAATTCATCGATATGTTCGTCAAGATAGATTACTTCTATATCTTTTTTCTTTAACATTTGTAAAGCGGGCATGCTATCAATATTTTCATATGATTCTCCAGTTGCATAGTATATAAATTCTTGATCTTCTTTCTTATTATCAAGATATTTTTCTAAAGTTACCATTTCTTTTGATTTTGAAGTCTTAAATAATAATAAGTCTTCAATTTCTTTCTTTTTAGATCCCTGACTTTCATAAATGCCTGCTTTTAAGCTCAATCCAAATTCTTCAAAGAATTTTCCATATCTTTGCTTATCAGAATTTAGTATAGATTTTAATTCAGATAAAACTTTCTTTTCTAAATTTTTAGAAATACTTACCATTCTTCTATCATTTTGTAAAATTTCTCTGGAAATATTTAATGATAAATCTTCACTATCTACAATCCCTTTTACAAATGACAAATATGAAGGCAATAAGTCTTCATTTTTTTCCATTATCATTACACCGTTTGAATAAAGCTCAAGTCCACCTGTAAAATTACTTGTATAATATTCAAAAGGTTTTTGAGAAGGAATATATAATATTGATTTATAGTTTATAATACCTTCCGCATTCAAATGTATCCATGATAACGGTTCATCAAATCCATATCTTTGTGCATGATAAAAATTCTTGTATTCTTCATCTGTAACATCATTTTTATTTTTTTTCCAAATAGGAATCATAGAATTTAATACTTCTTCTTCGGTATAATTTTCTGTATTTCCATCTTCTCCCGGTTTTGATTTTTCAACATTCATCTTAATTGGATATTTAATATAATTTGAATATTTTTTTACTAAATATCTAATAAATCCTTGATTTAAATATTCATCAAAATCATCTCCTTCTGTATTTTCCTTTAAGAAAAGCTTTATTTCTGTACCAACTTCATTCTTACTAGATTCTAAAATTTCATACCCATCAGCCCCTTCACTAATCCATAATAGAGCTTCTCCATTTTCAGTTTTTGTTTTAACTTCAATTTTATCAGCAACCATAAATGAAGAATAAAATCCTACCCCAAATTGACCGATTATTGAAATTTCATCGTCTTTATTTATATTTTTAAAATCTAGAGATCCACTTTTAGCAATAGTTCCCAAATTATTTTCCAAATCTTTTTTGGTCATTCCTATACCATTATCAGATATAGTTATAGTCCTATCATTTTTATCTAAATCTATAAAAATTTGTAAAGCTTTTTTATCTAATGTTTCCCCAGACTTAATAGAATTAAAATATCTTTTGTCTATTGCATCTGAAGCATTTGATATAAGCTCCCTTAAAAATATCTCTTTATTTGTATAAATTGAATTAATCATCAAATCTAAAATTCTTTTTGACTCTGTTTCAAATTGTTTTTTCATAATTCCTCCTATTTATTTACTATATATATTTTAATATATACATCTATTTTTTTAAAATTTAGTTATATTTTTGAATCCTACATCTTTATATATTATAATCATAATGAGGTGACAAAATGATTAATAAAGATATTGAACGTTTTATAAAGACTAGTGAAACTAATATAATGATACCCAAAAAAAATACTTCTATGGTTTTTGAAGATAATGCTTTAACTCATGCTATGCTAATATTAAAGCAATCTAATTATACTCAAATTCCTGTTTTAGATTATGACTCAAAATTTAAGGGACTAATCTCTTTGCATCATATATATAGAATTTTAGGTGAAGAACTATTTAACGATTTTGATAAACTAAGTAATTATAAAGTCAAAGATTTTATAGATAATCACTACGCAATAATAAATGAAAATTATCAATTAGAAGATGTAATGAATCTTTTAATTAACTATAACTTCATAAATGTAGTTTCAGATGGTAATAAATATATAGGAATGATTACTAGAAGTGCTATACTCAAAAATATGAATTTTTTAATACATAATACAGATAAAATAATTAAAGAATTATAATCAAAAAGAGGCTATTGCAAAAATAATTAGTTATTTTTGCAATAGCCTCTTTTTTTTAATTTTCTTTATCGATTATTTTATCAATATTTTCAGTATTTGTTGCTTCCTTATCATCAACCCATACAATACCAATTTCTATGTCTTTATAATTTTTTAATATTTTTTTAGATTCTTCTTTAGTAGATAAATACAAAGCTGTTGATAGCATATCTGCCAATCCGGAATCATCTGTAACAACTGATACCGCTCTATAAAGCGTCTCCGGTTGAAGAGTTTTCGGATCTACAATATGATGATATCTTTTACCATTATGCATGAAAAATCTTTGATAATCTCCACTTGTTACTATCGATTTTGATCCATTTATATTTAAAATTCTAATATTTTTTTTATTATTAACATCTGGATTTTGAAGACCTATCTTCCATTCTTTTCTTCCATCTCCTGGAAGACCTATCGTTCTAACATTGCCGCCAGCATTTATAGATGCATTTTTAACGCCTTTGGATTCTAGCTCTTTTGCAATAAGCTCTGTAGCATAACCTTTAGCTATCGCCCCAAAATCAATACTTACCTTAGGATCTTTTATAAATACCGTCATATTTTTTTCATCTAATATTAATGTATTTATATCAGAATGCTCATTAGCTTTTACTAAATCGTATTTTTTAGGTAAAATAGTTTTTTTGTCATCTTCTTGTCCAGCATTTTCTTCTCTAACATCATGCCAAATTGTAAGTACATTTCCCATAGCTATATTTACTTTACCTAAAGTTTTATCATAATTTTCTTTTGAAAATTTAATTAAATTAAATAAATCTTTATCCACTTTTAACGGCTTTTTTCCTGCGTTTTCATTCAATGTCTTTACATTTATTATACCTTCATAACTACGATAATTATCATATAATTTATGAAGTCTCTTATATTCGGATTCTACAAATTTGGCATTTTTATCAAAATCCTTTTTATTATCTGCGTATTCCACATACTGAACTTGAGTATCAAATGTATCATAAAAAATCGTATTAAATTTTTGCTTTTCTTGCTTCGTGCAGCCGCCCAAAACCATTAATAAAAGTAATATACTTAAAATTTTTCTCAAAATTTCCCCCTTTTAAAATTTAAGACTATATTTTTATATTATACTACTAAATCTTAAAATTTAAATAAAAAATGCCATCATAAAATAATATAGTAGATATTTAAATCAATTAAATATGTGATTTATTTACTAAATAAATGAACTTTTTTACTTAACCTACAAATAACTAAGAATATATAGTATAATTGACGTAACAAAGCAATTTAGGAGGTAAGCATGTTTTTACTGGTACTATACCAAAACGATTTTGAACAAAAGTTTGGACTTTTTGAAACTATAGAGCAAGGAAGAAAATTTCTAAATTTAATTCCCGGCTACAGTATAAAATCAAAAGACGGTTTTGAATATGAAACGATTAATTCATCAGCCTTAAAAAACTATGAGGAAATAAAATTCAACAATCACATCATTCCTTTTACCAGATTTTCTTTTCATAATAATGAATTAATCAATATTGACTGGTATGAACTTCCAAACTTCTCTAAAGAAGGATTCGGCATAATTTCAGGCGCCACCAAAGTTGATGCCTACGTTATAAACAACGAAAACGTAAAAAATTATATCAAAAAAAGAGAAGAAAAATACATACATGTCAAAAACCTTCTAAAAGAAAAAGGATTTAATGTTGATAGAAGTTTTGCCGGTTCAGAAGATGGTGAGGCAATTTTGTATAAACAAAATAACTCGGACAAATGGCACTTCCTATGCCATATGGATCCTGATTTTGTTGAAAGAAATATCAGTGATAAAGAATTTTTAGAATATATTATAGAAGAGTAGTCGAAAAATATCCCACTTTTTTTCTCTTGCCTTTTTATTGTACACTTTCAATGCTACTACGGATAAATATTATGATTAACAAAAAATAAAAAACTAGGATGAATATCACCCTAGTTTTTTCAATTCCTATAAATTATTTAGCTGTTTTAATTGAACTTACCAATGTCTTAATTAAACCTTCTACAGTTATTGTTGTAGAAGCTAGTAAATCAGCATCTGTCGCTTTACCTTTTTCTAATTTTAGACCAGCTAATTGATCTGCTGTTTTTCCTTCTGCAAATTTTTCTAATCCTTGAACTTGTTCAAACCATTCTTTACCAATCTTTGATGCTTTTTTCATATCATACTTATCACCTAAAGCTTTTTTGGTTGTTCCTGGTTGTTTTAAGTCTGTCATTACAGAACCATCTTTGTTAAATGCTACTGTATTTTGTGCATTATCTATAACTGTTTTTACTACTACACCTTTATCATCTGTAGCTGTTAATGCAACAGTTGTTTCAAATTGTACTGAAGCTCCTTTATCATCTTTAGCTTCTTTTGTACCATGTCCTAATGTAGTTGCTACACCTAATCCTAAGTTTTTAGCACCTTTTACTTCAACAGCGTTATCCCATGCTGCTTTAACAGCTTTTTGGAATCCTCCAATGTCTATAGTTACTGATGAAACTAAATCAGCTTGTGTAGGAACATTTAAGTGATGATCATCTTTTTTAGCTGTTTCAATACCTAAAACTTGTTCTGCTGTTTTTCCTAAAATATATTTTTGGAATGCTTCAGCTTGTTCAAACCATTCTTTTTGAATTTTTGAAGCTTTCTTCATACCATATTTTTCTTGTAGTTCTTGTTTTGTCATAAATTGAACTTCTGCAGGTTTTTTAGCAAATGTACCATCATCTTTAACAGCAAATTTACTTTGTGCTACATCAATATATGCTTCAACGATTTTTCCATCTTTATCAAATGCTAATCCTGCAATTGTTACATTGGATGTTGCTTCACCTTTACCATCTTTTAATGGTTTTGCTGATAATCCAACAGATGTACCTAAACCAAATTTTACAATTTCACCTTCAGATTTAGCTGGTTTTCTTTCTGTAGAAGTTTTAGCATCATCTTTTTTATCTTCCATTTTTGTTTCTTTTTTATCTTCCATCTTAGTTTCTTTTTTGTTATTGTCTTGAGGTGCTTTCTTTTCACCACAAGCTACTAATGTTACAACTAAAACTAAAGATAACATTAAGCTTAATAATTTTTTCATTTTTCCCCCTCGAATGAAATATTTGATATTTTTATCACATATTTATGATATACCAAAACACTCAAATTGTCAAACCTTGCTATTTAATTAACCTTCTATCTTCTAAAGCCTTTGATAAAGTAATTTCATCAAAATATTCTAAATTCCCACCAACAGGAATACCACTCGCTATCCTTGTAATTTTAATATCTTTATCTTTTATCAACTCTTTAATAAATAACATAGTAGTTTCTCCTTCGACAGTCGGAGAAATTGCAAAAATTATTTCCTTAACTTTACCACTATTTACACGATTTATCAATTTATCTATATCTATATTTTCGGGATCTACCAAATAATTCGGATTAATAAGTCCATTTAATACGTAATATTTTCCTGAATACGTATTAGTTTTTTCTATTGTTAAAAGATTTGTTACATCTTCTACTACACAAATCACACTATCGTCTCTTTTATTATCAGAACAAATATCACATACTTTATTTTCTGTAATATTTCCACATATTTCACATTTTTTTATATTGTTTTTCACATTTTTTAAAGAATTAATAATAGATTCAATACTATCTTTTTCCATATTTACAATGTGAAGCGCCATTCTTTGAGCAGATTTTCTACCAATTGACGGCAATTTTCTTAAATTTTCAATTAAATCTTCTACTGGTCCTGGATATTCAAACATAATTCCCTCATAAACTTATATTAAAAAAATGGTGCTACAAAGTAATTGTAACACCTTTATAATCTATTAAAACATTCCTGGCAATGATATACCGCCTGTTAATTTACCCATTTTATCTTCTGAGTATTTTTCAACTTGAGAAATTGCATCATTAACAGCTGTAAGTATCATATCTTGTAACATCTCTACATCTTCTGGATCTACTGCATCTGGACTAATTTTAATAGATAAAATTTGTTTTTTACCATTTGCTTGTACTTCTACAACCCCACCTCCAGCTGTTGAAGTGAATACTTGTTCTTCAATCTCTGTTTGAGCTTGCTCCATCTTTTTTTGCATTTGCTGTACTTGTTTCATCATTTGACCCATGTTTCCACCGCCAAATCCACCTCTTCTTGACATAAATCCTCCTATTTTTTATCTTTTATTATTAATTCACCTTCTGAAAATAAACCTTTTAACCTATTTATTTTTTCGTCATTATTTGATAAATCCTGATTTCTAAATTCTAAAAATTCAACTTCGTATTTTTTATTTATTTTTTCATACAAATCTTCACATGCTTTTTTAAAGAAAAAATTCATACTTAATCTCATAGGCATATGCTCTTTATCAATATAAAAAACAAGCTTATCCATTCTATGCTCAGTTTTCTTTAATCCTTCAAAAATCAAATTTGCTGTTGGATATTTTTCATCAATAATGTTTCTAAACATACCAACAACATCAAGATTATCAGATACAGAATTTTCAGGTTCTTTTTGATATATATCTTCAGTTAAAAAATCTTCTCGAGATTCCACAGAGATATTAATTTTATTTTCTGAATTATTACTTATAATTGTACCATTATCTACTCTATCTTCAAAATTTTTATAACCATTTTTTTCTATAAAATCTAGTCTCTCTTCAAGATTTTTTATCTTAGCTTCCAATTGTTTTCTAGGTAAATAGTCTATAAGCCTTGCACTTCCAACTCTAAATAACAAATTAGTACTATCCGATTTTTTCATTATTTCTTCATATTCTAATAAAATATCTATTGAGTTAATAATTTGTTCTAATGAAATTTTTTCAGTTAATCCACTATATATATCATCCTTTATTCCAACTTTTATATATAATAAATCTTTGAAAAATGTAATTATTTCTTTTATAAAATTATGTGCATCTTTACCTTTTTGCAATTCTTCATCAATTATATTTAATAAGTTTTTAATATTTTTATCAAAAATTGATTTTGCATATTCAACCTTAACATCATCACTAAATATTCCTAATAAGTCTGTAACTTGATTTGTGGATATATTGGTATCTCCTATCGAAATAACCTGATCCAAAACAGATAACGCATCTCTCATTGCTCCGGATGCAACACTTGCTATTATCTCAATAGCTCTCTCTTCCATTTTAATATTTTCGCTTTTCAATATATATTCTATCTGTTTTATAATGTCATTTTCTGATAATGACTTAAATTCATATCTCTGTGTTCTTGAAAGAATAGTATCTGGAATCTTATCAATTTCAGTAGTTGCTAATATGAAAATTAAATGTTTTGGTGGTTCTTCCATAATTTTCAATAAAGCATTAAATGCATCATTTGTAATCATGTGAGCTTCATCAATTATATATACTTTGTATTTTAAGGATGTTGGAGGATAAATAACCTGATCCCTAAGTTGTCTAATATCATCAATTCTACGATTTGAAGCCGCATCCATTTCAATAACATCCATATTTTCTTCTGTTAATATAGATTTACAATTAGCACATTCATTACATGGATTGCCATCAATAGGATTTAAACAATTTACAGCCTTCGCAAATATTTTAGCTGTAGATGTCTTACCCGTACCTCTTGTTCCTGAAAATACATAAGCATGAGAATTTTTATCATTTTTTATTTGATTTTTAAGTATTGTAGTAATACTATCTTGCCCAAAAACCTCATCAAAATTTTTAGGTCTATACTTTCTATATAGTGCTTGTTTCATATTTCACCTCAAAAATATTATAACATAACACCATGATAATAAATGAAAAAAGATTTTTTAGAAAATCCGAAAGCAAAATTATAAATAAAGCTATTACTGATATAGAAAATTTACAATCAGATTTAAATAAAGAAAATAAAATTATAAAAAATTTCATCTCTATTTTAAATATTTTACGGATGAAATCTGTATTTTTAAGATTTTCATCTGCTTTTATGAGCATATTTTACGGATAAAATGTTCAATTTTATTAATTTAATCTGCTTTTATCGAAGCAATTCACATTCCTACTTAAAATTTACGGACAAAAATGGCAAATAAAGGCTTTTTGTCTGCTATTTCCTTCAAAATATTCAAAATTTTACGGACAAAACATGGAAAATTTTGAAATCTGTCTGCTTTTAATTATAAAAAAAATGTAACAATATTGGTATTAAGATTTTATCACATTCATGCCATAATTTTATAAGGAGGAATTACAAATTTATATCCGATAACAATATCGAATACATCTATAACTAATTATCCGAAGAAAAACAAAAACTAGTTACACCACATAAACAATTTAAGTATGAATGAATACTCCATAGGTTTTAAAATCTAGCTTAGATTTTTATATCTAACTCAAAAAGTCAAGTATCAAAGTTGGTCATGAACTCAC
This sequence comes from Helcococcus bovis, assembly GCF_046035835.1. NCBI lineage: Bacteria > Bacillati > Bacillota > Tissierellia > Tissierellales > Peptoniphilaceae > Helcococcus > Helcococcus bovis. Next base: position 10,947 of record NZ_JBFNGB010000020.1, on the reverse strand, counting down.
TGCTTTTTGGCAGTGAGTTTTTCTTTGTGGTTAAACCACAAAGAAAACCCCTTGAAAAATATCTATTTCAAGGGGTTAAATAATTAATTTACTTGGTATGGTAATAGAGCGATTTGTCTTGCTCTCTTAATTTGTTTTGCAATTAATCTTTGATGATGTGCACATGTACCAGTAACTCTTCTTGGTAAAATTTTACCTCTTTCACTGATAAATTGTTTTAATGTAGCAACATCTTTATAATCAATATTATCTAATTTGTCTTTATCAAAAGCACAAACTTTTTTTCTTTGTCTAAATTTTCTTGCCATTTAGTTCTCCTTTAACTTATTAAAAAGGAATCCTCTTATCTTCAGTTGGATCAAAATCTGCTGAATACTCGAAATTATCATCAATTGGTGGAGTATAAGAATCAGATTGGCTTGGTTGTTGATTGTTAGATTGATTTTGCATTGGTTGTTGCGCAAGTGTTGAATTATTTCCACCTTTCCAATCTAAAAATTCCACATTTGATGCCAATACATCTGTTGTATAAACTTTTTGTCCATCTTTTTCATATGAACCAGTTTGAATACGACCTGTAACTAAAACTCTTAGTCCTCTACTTGTGAATTTAGCAATATTTTCTCCAAGTTTTCCCCAAGCAACTACATTTATAAAATCAGCTGTTGGTTGTCCTTTAGATTCCATCTCTTGTCTTTTTTCTCTTGATAAGTTTTTATCTACGGCTACGTTTAATCTAACATAAGCCATATTACTTCCTTGTGTATATCTTAGTTCTGGATCTCTGGTTAATCTTCCCATTAACACTACATTATTCATTAAATCCTCCTTAAAATATTAGGACTCTTTGTTTACTACTAAATACTTAATAATTTGATCTGTGATTTGAGCTCTTCTTTCCAACTCTTTAATTATTGAAGGTTCTGCTTCAAAATTAATTAAAACATAATTTCCTTCTGATAATTTTTGTATTTCGTAAGCTAACTTTCTGTTTCCCCAATCTTCGATTTCACCTAATTTTCCGTGTTCATCGATAACGTCATACAATCTTTGTAAAACGTCTTTTTTTAGTTCTTCTTCAAGATTTGGCTTCAAAATAACTATCATTTCATAATTATTCATGATTTACCTCCCCTATGGTTTCAACCCTGCTGCTAACAGAGTAGAGAATTTTTTACTGATTAAGTATATCAAATAAATTAAAATTAATCAAGTTTTTCTCTATATTCTTTCATAATGTATTCAAATATATCAGCTGTTGTAGGAGGTGTGTAAATTATTGCATTAGCTCCCGCTTCAATAGTCTTTTTAATTGTTTCTTCACTAGACCCACCAGTAGCAATTATAGGAAATGCTTCACCTAATTCTTCTCTAATTTTTGCTACAATTTTAGCAGTATTGCTTCCAGCAGATACATTTAATATTTGTACTCCTGCCATTATCTTATCAATATAGTTATCTTTTTCTGATACAACAGTAAGAATGATAGGTATATCAATAATATCTGCAATTTTTTCAATTGTATCAATATCCATAGGTGCATTTACAACAACTCCATATGCGCCTATCAATTCAGCTTGCAAAGCTATATTAATTGAACGACTTCCTGATGTAAGTCCTCCCCCAACCCCAACAAAAACTGGAACCATAGAGGTATCCATGATTGCCTGACTAATTGAAATTGAAGGTGTAAATGGATAAACCGCAAAAACAGCATCAGCATTAGAATTTCTAATAACAGCTATATCTGTTGTAAACAATAAAGATTTAATTTTTTTCTCTAAGATATTTATTCCACTTGCATTTTCAATAACTTCCGGCATAATAACCATTCTATTTCTTAACTCGTGTTTGATCTTAGGAATTTCTTTAAGTTTTCTACTAGATTGATTAGATGAATTAGGCTGTTCTAATTCTACCCCTATAAGTTCAGGAGAAATATTTAGTCCATATTCTGCAATAATATGATTACCATGATCTTTCGTTTCTAAAGTCCTAAAATTTTTTTTATTATTTTTTGTTTTCTTCTTCATACTCTACTTCCTCTACATACTTTATCTCAAAAATATTATACTACATTTTACAAAAATGTAACTGTCAACATTATTACATTTTTGTATTATTTTCATTAAAATATTGTATTTATAGCTTTTTTTCATTAAAATAGTAAGAAAGAGTATTAAAAATAAAAAAGGAGTAATGATGAAAAACTTTAAACTTTTAGAAGAAAAATATTTGAAAAATGAACAAGCAAATGCTCTAGTTTTTGAACACAATAAAACACTAGCTAAAGTATTTGTAATGTCAAATGATGATGATAATAAAGTTTTTGGTATTGGTTTTAGAACACCACCAAAAAATAGTAATGGTGTATGCCATATAATTGAACATTCAGTATTAAATGGATCAAAAAAATATAAAACAAAAGAACCATTTATGGATATGGTAAAAGGATCTTTACAAACATTTTTAAATGCTATGACTTATCCTGATAAGACAATTTATCCTGTAGCATCAAGAAATGATAAGGACTTTAGAAATCTTTCAGATTTATATTTAGATGCTGTATTTAACCCAAGAGTTAAAACTGAAGAAAAAATATTTAGACAAGAAGGTTGGAGATACAATCTTGAAAATGACAATTTAACATACAAAGGCGTTGTTTACAATGAAATGAGAGGTGCCATGTCTTCAATGGAAACTCAAGTTTACAAAAATATTTATGCTGAATTAATGCCTGACACAATTTACGCTTACAATTCAGGTGGAGACCCATATGTAATTCCTACTTTGACTTACGAACAATTTTTAGACTATTATAATGAATTTTACCACCCTTCAAACGCCTACATTTTCCTATACGGAAATTTGGATTATGAAGAATATCTAAATTACATTGATGAAGAATATTTAAGAAATTACGAATATAGAAATGTAGATTCTCAACTTGCATTCCAACCAAGATTTGAATCCCCTAGATATGCTGTAAATTACTTAAATACAGCTAAAGAAGTTAAAGAAAATGAATCTTTTGTTTCTTATTCTACATTAATGGGAGATGGTGCAAATTCTAAAGAAAGAATTTTATCAAGCATTCTTACTTCTTCGTTAATCGACAATGAAAGCTCCAGTTTGCGTCAAAAATTACTTTCATCAGGAATACTTGAAGTGATTTTCTCAACATCTCAAACAAATAGAGAATCATCATTCTCATTAGTTGCAAAAAACATAAAAGCAGATGATAGAGATAAATTTGTAGAAATTATCGAAGAAGAATTAAAAGAAATCATTGAAAACGGAATAGATAAAGACTTAATTTTATCAGAAATCAATGACTATAAATTTGATATTAGAGAAAAGGGAAATTACTCTACAAAGGGTATCCCATACTTTATAAACGCTTTTGATTCTTGGCTATATGACAAGTCACCAATTGAAGCAATCGACATTGAAAATGACTTGAAATACATTGAAGAAAACATTGAAAATGGAATCTTTGAGAAATTTATTAAGGAAAATATTTTAGAAAACAACCATAAATCCATTGTTACTCACATTCCTAAATTAGGATTAAATGAACAAAAAGACAAAGACATGATGGACAACCTTGAAAGAATGAAACAAGATTTAACTGAAACTGAAAAAGAAAATCTTGAAAAATTTAGAGAAGAAATGGCTGATTTCCAAAATAGAGAAGATACTCCTGAAGAAAAAGCTACAATTCCAATGCTTACAAAAGAAGATGTTGACACAAAAATTCCTTCAATTGATAGAGAAGAAATCAAAAAAGATTCATACACTATCTTAAAACACAATCTTCCAACATCAGGAATTGACTACATTGACTTAACATTTGACATTGATCACATTACAAAACCTGAAGATATACTTTACACAAATCTTCTAACTGCAATGTTAACAATGCTTGACACTGAAAACTATAATTATTCTGACTTAAATAAGGAGATTTTACTTTCTACAGGAGGAATAAAGGCTGATATTAATCAATTTATAGTTAAAGAAACAAATGAAATTAAAAGAAAGATAATTGTGTCTACAAAATCCTTTACTGAAAACATCGAAAAAGCTACAGCTGCATTGAAGGAAGTTTTATTAAATACAAAATTTGACAATCATGCAAGATTGAAAGAAATTTTATTGATGATTAAAGCTGGATCAGAAATGGGACTATATCAAACAGCTCATGTAAAAATGATGAATAGAGCCGTTTCAAACCATCTAGAATTCTTTAAATACAATGAATACATCAATGGTATTGATTTCCAATTATTCATCAAAAACATTGTTGACAAAGATATCAAAGAAGTAGCTTTAAAACTAGAAAATATCTATAACAACGTATTTTCTAGAAAGAATTTAATTGTAAATATCGCTTCAACATTTGAAAATGAAAAACTACTAACATCACTTGAAGAATTAGCAAATTCATTTGAAGAAAAGACATTCACAGTTTCCAAATTTGAATTCATTCCTTCAAAAAAATCTGAAGGTTTTGCGACTTCTGCCGATGTAAACTACGCATCATATGGTAATAAATTAAACATGGAATTTGACTCAAAATTTGTCGTACTTAACAACCTTGTTTCAACTGAATTTTTATATACAGAAATCAGAGCTAAGGGTGGTGCTTACGGTGCAGGAATGACAACATCTCAAAGAAATAATTTTGCAACATACTCATACAGAGATCCAAACCTACAAAGCACATTAGAAAAATACAATGAAATCCCTAAATTCCTAGAAGAAACTCAATTAACAGATGAAGATTTACTTCCATACATCATTGGTGCAGTTGGCAAAATCAATCCTCCAATGACAGAAAATACAAAATCTTCATTCGACCTATCAATGTACATCACAGGTCAAACAATTGAAGACATTGAAGAAAAAATTGAAAATGCATTAAAAGCAGACATGGAAACATTAAAATCCACATCAACAAAATTAAGAGAAATCTTAGATACAGCTTCATTAGCCGTTCTTGGAAACAAAACAGTTATAGAAGAAAATAAAGAATTATTTGATGAAGTAATTGAGTTATAGAAAAAATAAAAGAATACACGCTCGGCACTAGTCCTCAGACCTATCGGTCCTGCGGAAGTGCCTGCATGGATTTTTTATTTTTATAAGGATAATTTTTTACTAAATTTTTATTATCTCTTTTTTCTATTTTTAATAATTGAGATTAATATATCAACCATCACAATAAAAAATAAAGAGTTTCACTTAGGCACCTCCGCAGCTCCATAGGAGAGAGGACTAGTACCGTTAGTGAAATCTCTTTATTTTTTATTATTTTTTATTTTTTCTCAAAACTAAGTAAATTCCTAAAGATATAACCACTAATATAATTACTATTATACTTGTAATATCTAATAAACTTAAATTATCTTTATTTTCTGTATTTTTAGAATCTGACAACTCGTCTTCTTTTTTAGTTTCTTTAGAATTTTCAACAGATTTTTTATTATTTTTTTGTTCTTCCGTTGTTTTCTCAAGTGTTTTATTTGAACTATCAGAATTTATTTTTTCAGTATTATTTAATACTTTAATTTCTTCAGTAGTTTCTGAATTTGAAGATACATTTTTTGATATATTTTCATTTATACTCAATTTATCATTCAGTTCAAATGAAGTCACTTTTTCTGATTCATATGATAAAACATAATTTGATAATTTATCAGTATTCAATTCAATATATTTTTTGCCATCTTTTTCAATTATTTGATAATTTTTAATTTCTTCTACATTTCCATCTCTACTTAATGATAGAGATTTGAAATTCTTTTTAGTGATAGGAATGTATATTTTAACTGGAGAATCTAGTTTTTCAACATTTTTACCATTTTTGTTTACAGAAATTTCATATTTATCATTTAATAAATCTTCTAAATTATCCGATTTTTTAACTACAATTTTTAGTGGATTTAATATCAAATTTTTACCTTCAAATACTATATCATCTACTTTTTTAGTAATATTATCATCTTTTTTAGATTCTTTTGTAGTTATTTTTGATGTATCTTTTTCTACTTTATTATCTACATCAGATTTTATACTAATATCTTTTGGATCCTTAGCTTGTTCTTTTAATTTTTCATCAATTTTAGCCTGATCATTTGGTTCATTTTTAGTTACTTCTTCAACAATTACAGGTCTTTCTACTTTTCTTACAATGTATTGAATTTCATAGCTATTTTCCAAAGAGTCTGTCAATGTAACCGTTACAACATCTCCATCTTCAACTTTAACCTGTTTAATAAATTCTTTTTCGTTATTTCCATATTTAGTATCTCCTGCTGCAGCTTCATTTCTGTAGCTTATAACATGATCCCCATTTACTAAAATTGTATAACCAAAACCATTATCCTTAATCTTTCCTTTTAATTCTATAAAATCTTCATAAGTTTCTATATAATTTTTCTCAATGGTTTTTCCATCTTTTGTTTCAGATTCTACTTTTATAGTATTTTTTGTATTGTCACTTAAAGTTAATTCTGGAAGAGTATTGTCAAACAGGATTCTTACTTTTCTATCAACTAAAAGTTTTCCTTCCTTGTCTTCAACCCTTACGCTTACCGGATTCATTCCTTCTTTAAGTTCTACTTTATATGCAAATCTATTTCCACCTCCAACAGTACTATTTATTGTAGATTCATTCCCATTTACAAATATTCTTGATTCTGAATTATTTGTATTTCCTGTTAGTTCAAAATAGAATTTACCATCTATTTTTTCTACTTTCTGAGTTGCATCTTTTTCTAAATTTTTACTGTTCAATACAATTCTATTTGTTACACTTAAAATAGTTTCTTTTTCTGTATTTTCAACTTCTTTAGAACTTTTAATATATTCAGAAATTACAATTGTTTTTTCAAGTCCTTTTCTCTCAGAAATTTTATTTGTAGGAACAGCTAAATCCAAACCTTCTATAGTCTTACTTACTTCTATTTTTCCAGGTCCTGGTTGTCTCAAGTTTAAGAAATCAAACATTGATGAAGGACTTGAGAATTTATGATTGAATGTCCCATCATCATTTATTTTTATTTCTTCACCTCTATTAACTGTAAATTTAAGTTCTTTAGGAGAAAACACATTGTCTTTTACAGTTCCTTTCAAATTAACTGAACCATCAGGATTTAATTCTATTTTATACTGATCATAAGTATTAAACAATTTAGCATCCTTTTTTAATGTCGGATCACTTGTATCAAGTTGTTTCTTACTATCTTTATCAATTTTTATAGCATTATCTAAAGTTATTGTTGGCTTTACATAATCATAAATAAATTCTCCAAGTGAGACGGTTCTTAATAACTTATTTTCTTTTCCGTATTCTTCAACAAAAGCTTCGTATTTTCCTTGTTGTTCCGGACTTAAATAAAATTCTGATCCAAACATTACTTTTTTACTTCTAACTTTAAATGGTCCTTTTTCTATTGTTTCTTTTTGATTTTTGAAAATCAATTTCATAGTTTCTGTTTCATCTAAATTTGTCGTAGCCGAAAATTGTTCAGATGGAAATATTTTTATTTTCTTATCAATGAAACTATTCCATCTTTCAACTTGTAGCGGATTATCTCCAAAATTATTAATTGTATATTTAGCTTCATTATATGCATAGTCATAAGCATATATTTCTGCCTTTTCACTACTTACATTTGTAAATGGAACTTTGACAGTATATAACTTTGTGTTTTCGTCATATGATGCATCATATCTTTTTTCTCCAATTTTAACATATGTGTAGGATACTCCTGTAGCATCATCTACTTTATAACTTATCTCTCTACCATCATTTAACACTTTATATTCCTTCAATAATTCTTTTTGAATGTTAATTTTAGGAACTTTTGTATCAACTTTAACAGGTAACTCTAAAGTTTGATAAGAATATTTATCAGATAATTTACCTTCTACTTTGATGTAATATTGTCCATCATCTGTTAATTTTAATTGTCCTGTCTTTTTATCATATACTTTTCCATCCCATAATCCTGCAAAGAATGGTCGAGTCTTAAATAATTCCCCCTTTGTAACAGCTTTATTATAATCAACAAAAGTTTGACGTCTCACATTATATTCTTCACCTAAAACTCTAACTGTTTCTTTATTAGAATTTAATACGCTAAATTTTAAACTTGAAGCAGGTCTAAGTAATCCAATTTGAGGCATTATAACTTCTGCTGCATTATCATTATTAGGTGAAAATGATACATATTTAGCATCTGGTATTCTATCTTTTGGAGCTAGTTTAGGCTTAATACCTAAAGTAACAACTTCTGATTTTCCTAAAAAACCTTGTCCTACAGTTGAAAATAGTTGTGTATCTGTATAATAAGTATTATTTTTATTTTCTAGATTATATGGCTTATCAAAAATATCTTCTTGATTCCAATTACCAACAAAGCCCATATAAGTAAAATGAATATTTGGTTGATTTTGATCTTTAGAAATAAAATTTATAAATCCTTCTACAAATTGATTTGAAACTTCACTAGCATTTAATTTAACATTAATTTTAACAGTTTCCCCTGGTTTAATAGTAATATTTCCCTTATCAACACTTATATTAGCACTACTTAAAACTTCTTTCACTTCTTTATTTATATTCATAGTAGTTTGAACTTTTAATGGTTTAACTTCAAAAGTTAATGTTTTATCACCATAATTTTTAGCATTTATTGTAAATTCTTTATTTCCTACAAAATCTCTTAAAGCTCCTGTTGGCTCATTATCAGCAGAATTTGTTAATATAACTCTATTTTTAATGGCATCTTCTGTTTGAATTAATCCAGCACCTTGTCTTCTTGGTGAAAATGGTAATTTATTTTCAAAATTATTATTAGTCATTATTTTCGCTGAATTTATCAAAGTATATTTTGTAAATAAAGCATAATTATCTATTCCTGTTTTTATATCATTTTTTATTTGTGATAAAACAATAGCACTTGCTCCGGCAACGTGAGGGGAAGCCATTGATGTACCACTTGAAAGACCATATTTACCATCATTTATAGTTGAATAAACATTGCCTCCTATCCCTGTTAGTTCAGGTTTAAAATCAAGATTTGATGTTGATCCAATTGATGAAAAAACACTCATATCATCTTTTTTATCACTATCAACTTTAACTGGATCTTTTTCAAATTCTATCTCAAAATCAGGGTTTGACTCTACTAAATTTTTTATCTTTTCACCTAAAGCTTTTTCAAAGCTAGTAACAAAAATATTTTTATTTGCCCCAGTAATTTCCATACTTGGCATTTCTGCATCTTCATTGTTAAATATTACTACTCCTGCTGCACCGTATTCATAAGCATTATTAATTTTTTCAGTAAAAGTAATCTTTCCTCTTTGAATTAATGCAATTTTACCTTTAACAGCATCCTTTTTCTTTTCAAAATCTTCTTTATATCCTAATTCAACATAAACCATTTTATTTTTAGCTGATTTTAATTCTCCCTGAGTTATCTTATACTCATTTCTAACTTGTTGTCCATTTTCATTAAAGTTTACATAATGAACATACTTATGTGTATTTTCATAAGATGCAATACTTAATGCTTTTCTTGATGTTGATGGAGACGCTACAACACCTATATCTTGTCTTTCAAATTTATTAGAAATATTTTTAGTTTTTCTATTATCAACAAACGCTGCAGTATCATTACCTGCTGCAATTACAACTAAAACCCCTTTATCTGTTGCAGCATTTACAGCTCTTTGTACAGGATCATTATCATTCATAAATCCTGAAACACTTCCTAATGACATGTTAATTATATCTGCATTATGTAATATAGATGCTTCTATAGCTGCTATAATATCATCGTCTTTTGCACCTTTTTGCTTTTCATCTTTACTAAAAACCTTCATAGCTAAAAGTTGAACTTCACTTGCCACTCCTGAAATTCCCTTTTTACTCTCATCTCCATTTGCTCCAACTATTCCTGCAACATGCATACCATGATCTGATTCTGTACCTTTTACAAAATATGACTCATCTGCAAAATTATATCCATAAGGAACTTTCATAGTAAATTTAGTGTCTTTATTTTTATCACTAACAAAAGGTGATTTAATCTTTGCTTTTTCAGGATTAGTTAAATTTTGCATATCTGGGTGACTAACATCAATCCCTGAGTCAATAATTGAAACAACCATCCCCTCACCTTTATTTTTATAATTCTTAGTTGCTTCCAATACTTGAGTCAAATATTTGCTTGAAGTCATTAACGGATAATATTCCCTAGACTCTGTTACATCTTCAATACCTCTCATGTTTTTTAATAATGGAATTATAGATTTTGGCACATCTGCAGAAAATCCATTAAATACAACATTAAAGTCTTTTTTCAACTTAACTCCTAGATATTGATTCACTTTTGATTTTATAAGATCCTTATTTGTATCTTTTTTCAATTGAATAACAACTCTTGCTGTTTCTTCTTCAGGGTTACCTTTATTTACAACCCATTCTAGTGGCATATCCATTGCAAATGATTTAACTGGTAATGCAGTAAACAAAATTGCAATAGAAAAAATTACTGATAATATTCTTTTTCCTCTCATATATCCTCCCTAAAATTTTAATTGTAATTATACTTTATTTTTCAGAAATAATCAACAAAAAGTTGTATTTTATTTATGTGTTTGTATATTTTTTCTATAAATGTATATTTTTATCGTATTACAATAAGATATATAGAAATATTTGAATAATATTGAATTTATTCAATTATACTGTTATTATTTATAATTTATGCATAAAATTTTCATTAACAGATAATTTATATTTTTTCATGCGTTTTTGTATATTTATTATATAAATATTCTGTTTTTGAATATTTATTTTAATTGTAATTCATTTTACTAAAATCCCTAAAAGAATTCCTAATAACAAAAAAAAAGAATTGGAATAAA
>NZ_JBFNGB010000019.1:0-35521 GCF_046035835.1 Helcococcus bovis | reverse complement strand
ATGAAGCTCTAGTATTGATGACAAGAGAGTAGAGGGGCTAAAGGCTCTGAAAGGCTTGAAATCAATAGGTTTATGTATTTTTGGACTAGATAATTATATGATTAATTTTTAAGAATAAGTGTTCAAAAATATCTTTCAAATACTTACTTGTAGCAAAACTATGAATATTTTTAAAGGGTCGTGTCAACACTTTAGATATTTTGATGGGGTGTGTCAACAGTATAGATGGTGTTATGAATAAAATAAGATAGAATTTAAAAGGTAAAATAAAATGACAGAAAAAGAAAAGAAAGTATATGAAATATTACTTACTCCTATCATATGTGATAATAGTGTTAAAAAAATATGTATGCAAGACAATATTATATATAGTCCACAGCTATACAATAGTAATTTAGATGAAGATATGTCAGATTTCAGTGTAGGTTTCTATGAAATAGTATATAAGGATATTTTAAAGGAAAATAATAGAAAAATTCTAAAAGAAAACGGAAAATATATAAATGAGAATTATATGGGAGATACTATGCATTCATTTAATTCTTTGGCGAATATAATTTTGGATAACAAATCAAAAATCAATCGAAGTCCAAAAGAAATGTGGCCTGAAGAATTAATTGATTATCATTTAAAATACCATTGTTTAGCTAATTTTTGGATTATCCCTATGTGTCATGGAAGAAAAAGTGCAAAGCTTAGCTGGTACGATTCCTTAGACTACTATTTGGAAGAAGTAAAAAATTATTATTTAGGAGAAGTTGAGTCAAGTTTTATAGAATCACAAGGATATTTTAAAAATTTTACGTGGGAATCTTTTTTAGATACTCATGGTCTGTCGGAATATAAAATGATTGATGATCCATTAAAAATATACAAAGAAAAAGACAAGAAAGCTTGTCTTGATGAAATAGAAAGAATATATGGATTTTGGGAAAATAGATCTAGCCAAATAGTAAAAAACTATAATGATGAACTATATAACTACTTTAATGGTCTAGGGTTAATAAATGATGGTGAGATTAAGAACTAATAATCATTATTTGACATACTTATTTATCATTTGTTAGTTCTAGTCTATAAATGCTGTCTGGATAAAATGAAATCATGCTTAGGTAAGCAGAGAATGAAATCTTGAAAGAAAGATTAAAAGAGATGAGAGTATTCTTTAAGAAAAGATATTAAGATTAATAGTTTGATGATGTTCTATTAAGAAAATTAATTTAAGGGAGATAAAGATGGAGCACGATTGTGTTTTAGAAAAGAAAATAAGCGGTTCAGATTTAGAGCTGCAGCAATTATAGTCGAAGATAATTGTGTCTTGTTTGCAGGAAATGAAGTTGATGACTATTACTACTCTATAGGCGGAGGAGTTCATTTAGGAGAAACATCGGAAGAAGCTGTAAAAAGGGAGGTATTTGAGGAAACTGGAGTTGAGTACGAGGTAGATCGTCTTGCCGTGATACACGAGAATTTCTTTGTTGGAAGTTCTGATTTAACAGGCGTCGATTGCCATGAGATTGCCTTTTATTACATGATGAAACCAAAGGGCAATAAGAATCTTAATAGCCAGAACCTTACTAAGGGTGGAGTAAAAGAGTCTATGCAATGGATACCAATTGATGAGCTTGAAAAATATAATGCCTATCCTCCATTTATGAAAGAATACCTTAAATCTAATCATATCGGAGTTCGTCATATCATTACAGACTTATGTTGCAATTTCACTAATGGTTTATTATCGTTATAAAAATGGCGATTTTAGTGTGGAAAGTAAACAAGAATTAAGAAAGTATATTGTTATTGCACAATTTAAGCAAATCTTTGGTGCGGCTTCTAATTCTGAACTTACAATATTCGTGAAGCTATTAATAAAGTTGTTGGAAATTCATTAAAAAAAGAACCACTTTCTTCGATATGTTCACTTTAACAGTAAAACTCCTTGATTTATTCCCTTATAATTCGATACAATAAATTAAGGCAGATATCAAATCGGAATAATCGAGCCAAGTGCTAGATATTGATGACATAGGAAGTTTTTGTAGGAATAAAATTAGAGTGGAATATCTGAGAGTGTGTTTAAAATAAAACTGTAGTATTCATAGGAGAAATGATGAATAAATTTGAATATTTATATCATAAGAAACAGTTATTAGAAAAAGAAATTGCAAAAAATGATCTGTTCAAGTTAAGTAAGAATGATGCAATCCAGTGTGTAATGATAAAAGTGGGTATGCTATTTTTGTTTTTTGAAAAAGGTGAGCATGATAAAAAACAAGAATATATGAAAAAGTTGATTAGAACGAATGCAACATATATAGAGGAGATTGCTTTTTTTCAAGAGTCGCTAAAATGGATATGTAGGTGGTGCTTGGAATATTGTGCTAAAGAAAGTGAATATAATCAAAAAATATTAGCAAATCAAGTGTATGAATTAATGGGATTAGCATATGCATATGATGAGTTTGTTAAATATTCTTTTTATCATAATAAACATATAGTATCCTACAATATGTTTGGAAATAGTATACAGTTTGATTATGTAAATGAGGAGAGTCACCAAGTTCATGAGTTATATGACACGTTGAATCGAAAGCAGTCTGAAAAAAGAGTATTATTAGATAGTTTGATTAAGAATATAAATGCTTCTGATGTGGAAGTAATAGAAACTATTCATAGAAGTGACTTTAGTTTTAATTACAATTTTAACTTTGGAGAATTTACTTTGAACGATTATGAAGAGATTTCTTTTGTGCTGAATAATTACATAATGAGAAAATTGCTTTATAATCATGTAAGAATACCAGGAGATGAAGGCATTTCCATATGGGAAAAAGAAGAATTGGTCAGGATGCTAGCTGAAGAATCGGGGATATCTAAGAAAAAAGTGGAAGAAATAATTGATTTTTTCCAATATGATGTAAGAGATAAAAATGCGGATTTGTCATTAAACTATTTTTTTGAATTAGATAATAATAGAATAATGCTTTCAGAGGCAATATTTAGTATGCAAAGACCGGCGACTAATGCTTTAAGAATTTTAGCTAAGCATCAATCTAAACTATATGAGAAAGAACAAAATATGTTCGAAATAGAGCAAAAAAACAGACTAAAAGAAATTGTAGAGGAAAGATTTTTAGTTGCCCAAAATTTGACTAAAGAACAGAAAATTAGGCCTGGAATGGATATGCTAGTTTATGATAAGAATAATAATCATTTACAGGTGTTGGAATTAAAGTATAAAATTCCGGTTGACTCTGAAAGAGATATAACTAATTTAGTTGAGATGTTGGAAAAAGCATATATACAGCTGGAATGGGCAAAGAAATATGTTGATGAACATGATTACATATTAGAAGAATATTTTGGAACTGAGTATACTGGAATAATTCCTAAGGAAGTAGATTGCTTTGTGGTAACTAATTATTCGATTGGAACAGTAACGAATTGTAAATTACCTTCACCTATCTTACTGGAGGAGCATTATTTGCAATTGATGCAGAAAAATGCTGGAATGCAGCATGTTCAAAAAGCACTTAAGGACAAGAAAAAATGTATTGTTGGAGAGATAAAAAAACGTTATGCTAGGTACAGCTTAGTTGATTTCAAAATTAAGATTCCGGAAACACTAAAGGTGTAAAGGGTGTGGAATACGATTTGATAAATTGGTAATTTGATACATGACATCAAATCGGAAAAATCGAGCCATGCGAAGGTTCTAGTATTGATGTCAAGAGAAAATGAATAAGAATGATTTGAAAAGCTTTAAATTAATAATTTTCGATTCGTTTTACTTGCAAAAATTAAGAAAATTGTTTAATACTTTGAATATTTGGTAGGTCATGTCATCGGTATGGATGGAATTAAAAGGCTAGAATAAATTTGAATTTATGGAATAATTCAAAGGATGGGTTATGGTCAAATCTATCTTGATTCAACAGCTTATAGAAACATTGATAAGGATTAAGCTTAGGCTTAAAGGTAGTAGCATATTGGTTTATTTATGCTTATACAAAAGAAGATGCAATAAAAGAAGCGGACTTTTTTAATAAGTGGATTTTAAGAAATAAGGGAAAATTAGAGTTACCTGTATTTGCAGATTACGAGTACGACTCTGAAAGATATGCTAACCAAATGGGAGTTGATTTAACTAAGTCTTTGAGGACTGAAATAGTTAAAGCATTTTGTAAAAGACTTGAAGAATATGGTTGGTATATAGGAATTACTGTAATGTATATTACTATCAAAACAAATGGTATCAAAAAGTATTAGATAGATTTGATTTATGGATAGCAGATTGGAGAATGCATCCTGATAAGGAGATAATTAAGAAATCAGGAATTTGGCAATATACTTCAACTGGAAGAGTAGATGGAGTGAATGGAAATGTAGACATAAATATTATTTATAAAGACTATCCATCAATAATAAGAGAATATGGATTAAATGGTTTTAGGAAAAAGAACAATAGAAAAACTAATGATGACTTAGCTGATGAGGTTCTAAAAGGTCTTTGGGGAAATGGTGATAAAAGAAGATATAATCTAATTAAAGCTGGTTATAATTATGAAGAAATTCAAAAGTTAGTTAATGAAAAACTTAGAAGAAAAGACATCAATAAGATAGCAAGGGATGTAATTCAAGGTAAGTTTGGGAATGGATTAACTAGAAAAAGAAAGATTGAAGCCTTAGGATATGATTATTTAAAGGTACAAAAGGAAGTAAATAAATTAATATGAAAGATAGAGTAAGCCTACGGATTAAAATCTGTAGGCTTATTTTTTATGGTATAATAAATACAAATTAGAATTTGTGGGGGGCAGAATGTATAAAGAAAATAATAAAATAGTTTTTTCAACTAGAGTGAAAGAACTTTTTATAGACTGGTTGGTCATAAGTGCATATCTGGTATGTCTATTTATCGTTTGTATTTTATTTTACAAATTGGTACTAAAAGGAATCCATGCATTTACGCAAATACAGTCTCAGATCATTGTTTTTGTTTCGTCCGTACTTCCGATAATACTTTTTTTTACTTATCTTGATTATAATGGTGGAAGTATTGGAAAAAGAAAGATGGGACTAAAGCTGGCTTATAAAAATAAAAACTATAGCTCTGCTTTAGTTCGAAATATAATAAAGTTTTTACCATGGCAATTAGGGCATATGGGGACTATCGGGGGGATGTATACCGGCTTCGATACTATTAGTATAGTTTTGGAGGTATTATCAGTTGGACTCATGTTGGTTTTATTTTTCATGGGAACCATAAGAAATGATAAAAGACATTTAGGGGATTTAATCGCTGGAACTCAAGTTTTGATAGGAAAATAGATTTTAATTATTTGAGTTCAAATATTCAATTTACTTCAACAAATTCCAGTTTGTTGAACTAAAAAATAATATTAACTCTTTAACATAATGACTTACGAGTTTTTTCTCGTAGGTCTTATTTTTTTACTCAAAAATGACCTAAATGTCCTAGGGATAGTGAAGAAGGAATTTAGAGCATGGAGGGTAAAATGGATAGTAAAAAAACTTACGAAAATATAGAAAAAGAATTAGACTTTTATATTTCAAGTGAAATACTTGTAGAAATGTTTTTATTAGAGCTAATTTCACTTGAAGAATATGAAGAAATCACTTGTTACAATATAGAAGAATTCACCCCTTTTTTAGGTGAAATAATGCGATAAAGCTTGATAAATAGCTATTTGTACGGGAATGTGTTACTAGCAAAAAAGGAGGTGAAAGACAAGTGAGAATAACAAAAATAGATGCTAAAAATGAAAAGTATACTGACAAGAAAATTATAGTTGCAGCTTATGCTAGGGTTTCAACATCTGAAGAAGATCAGTTGATAAGCTTAGAAGCACAAAAAGCATACTATGAAGAATACATCAAATCTAATCCGGAATGGTTATTTGCAGGACTTTACTATGACGAAGAAATTACAGCAACTAGAGTGAAAGGTAGATTTGGATTATTAGATTTGCTTGAGGACTGTAAAGATAAAAAATTGATCTGGTAATAACTAAATCAATATCTAGATTTGCAAGAAATACAGTTGAATGCCTTGAAATGATAAGGTCTTTATCAAAAATAGGTGTGGCTGTATATTTTGAGAAAGAAAATATCAATACATTATCTATGGAAAGCGAGCTACTTCTTAGCATACTATCTTCATATGCTGAAGACGAATTAAGGTCAATTTCTGAAAATAATAAATGGTCTATTAGAAAGAGATTTGAAAGTGGAGAGTATAAGATATCAACTCCACCTTATGGTTATGACGTAATTGAAGGGAAATTAGTAATAAATGTAGAAGAAGGAAAAGTTGTAAAAGATATATATAAAATGTATTTATCTGGAAATGGACTTTATACTATTGCAAAGCATCTTATTAAAAATAATATTAAAACTAAAAGAGGAGGTAAATGGTCAAGTACCACAATAAAAGCAATACTATCTAATGAAAAGTATACAGGAGATTCTTTATTTCAAAAGACATATACAGATGAAGGCTATAAAAGAAATAGGAATAATGGAGAACTTCAAAAGTATTTAGTGAAAAACAGACATGAGCCTTTAGTATCTCATGAAGACTTTAATAAAGTAAAAAAGTTACTCTATCAAAATGCAAAAGAAAAAGGAAATGGTAGGAATACTAGTAAGTATCAACAAAGATACACTTTTTCAGGAAAGCTTATTTGTGGGAAGTGTGGATCAAAATTAATAAGAAGACATCACTATTCTACATATAAAGACTATATTGCTTGGACTTGTAAGAAACATTTAATTGAAAAAGACAAATGCGATTTAAGATATATTTTAGATAGCGACATAAAGTTTGTGTTTATGAAAATGCTAAGAAAACTAGCCTTTTCAAAAGATATAATTCTAAAAGTCCTCTTAAGTGATTTAGAAAAAATTGATGATAAGGGCTTACTATTAAAAATTAATGAGATAAATAATAAGCTTGAAAAGTTAACTGAAAGAAAGCTTACTTTGTCATCAATATTTTCTTCAGGACTAATAGAAACATCACTTTATGCAAAAGAAAATAATGAAATAGCTTTTGAAGAAAAAACATTGATTTTAGAAAAAGAGAAATTAACTAGTGGGGTAAAGCTTGATAAAAGAAAAATCGAAAGCTTAAAAGATCTTATTAAACTTTTAGAGAATAATAAATACTTAGAAGAGTTTGATGGGGATGCATTTAAAAGTATTATAGACAAAATAGAAGTAAAAAGTAGAACTTCTTTTCTAATCCATTTACGATGTGGACTTGTTTTGAAGGAGGTGCTTTATGAGTAGACATTTACCATATGGATATCGTATAGAAAATGGAGTGTGTGTAATAGATAATAAAGAAAGTGAGATATTAAAAAAGCTATTCCTCTCATATCTTGAAGTTGGAACATTACTTGCAGCATCAGATAAATCAGGCTTTAATACAAAATCCCATGCATGTGTAAAAAGAATCCTAATAAATAAAAGATATCTTGGAGATGATTATTATCCTAAAATTATAGAAAAAGAATTATTTGAAAAGGTAGATTAAAAGCTAAAAGAAAAGCATAGAAAAGGAAAGCCTAGTAAAGAAAAAACATATCAAGAAATTATAGGTTTTGGTATAAAAAAGAAAGAAAAAAATATTTTAGATCCTTTTGAACTTGCAGCCTATAGATACAGCTTAATAGAATGCGAGGTGAAAGATGGAAAGTAATGTATTTGTAATTCCAGCAAAAAAGAAAAAAGGAAATATATTAAACAAAGAAGAAAAGAGAAAGCTAAGGGTTGCTGCTTATTGTAGAGTTTCAACTGATACAGATGAACAGGCTACTAGCTATGAAACTCAAGTAAATTACTATACTTCATATATCAAAAATAATCCAGATTGGGATTTTGCAGGTGTATATGCTGATGATGGTATCAGTGGAACTTATACAAAAAAGAGAGATGGATTTAATAGCATGATTGAAAGCTGTATGAAGGGCGAAGTTGATATGATTATTACAAAATCAATCTCAAGATTTGCAAGAAATACAGTAGATTGTCTTAATTATATAAGAAAATTAAAAGAGAAAAATATTCCAGTATTTTTTGAAAAAGAATCAATTAATACAATGGATTCTAAAGGTGAGGTGCTATTAACAATAATGGCATCTCTTGCTCAACAAGAAAGTCAATCTTTATCACAAAATGTAAAGCTTGGATTTCAGTTCAGGTTTAAACAAGGAAAGATATCAGTTAATCATAATAGATTTCTAGGTTATACAAAAGATGAAGATGGAAATCTTGTAATAGAACCAGATGAAGCTAAAACTATAAAAAGAATATTTTTAGAATTTTTAGAAGGATCAAGTTTAAGAGATATTGCAAAAGGTCTTGAAAAAGATAATATCCTAACAGGAGCAGGAAGAAAAAAGTGGATTCCATCTAGTGTAAGGAGAATTCTTACAAATGAAAAATATATGGGAGATGCATTACTTCAAAAGACTTATACCGTAGACTTTCTAAACAAGACAAGGGTAAAAAATGATGGTATTGTACCTCAGTACTATGTTCAAGACAGTCATGAGGCAATCATACCAAAGAATATTTTTATGAAAGTACAAGATGAGTTAACTAGAAGGGCAAATATTAATGAAGGTAGTAATAAGAAAAGAATTTATAGCAGCAAGTATGCACTATCAAGTCTAATAAAATGTGGAAAATGCGGAGAAATTTATAGACGTGTAGTGTATACAAATAGGGGTGTAAAAGTACCAGTTTGGAGATGCTTAACAAGAATAGAAGAAGGACCTCATACATGTGATGCAGAAACTTTATCTGAAGAACTAATCCAAGAAAAAGTGCTAGAAGCAATTAATAAAACAATTGAAGGCAAGGAAAAGATAAAGAGTATTATAAAGAGTAATATTGAAAAAGCCTTAATAAAAAAATCAGGTGATGAGATACTAATGCTTGATCAAAAGATGCTAGACCTCCAAAAGGAAGTATTAAAAAAAGCAAATGCAAAGGAAGATTATACTGATTTGGCTTTGAAGTTAGAAGAATTAAGAGACGAAAAAAGTGAGATAATGCTTAAAGCTGCAGAAAATGAAAGCTTAAAGGAAAGGCTTAAAGAGATGAAAGAATTTCTTGAAGAAAAAGAAATTAGGATTGATAGGTTTGATGATGTTCTAGTAAGAAAACTAATCGAAAGTATTGAGATAAATGGAGATGCAATCCTAGTTGAATTTAAGTCAGGGATAAAAATTGAAGTTAAATAGATTAAAGACTCTATGAGCAGGTAGAGTCTTTTTTTTTGTATAATATGTATAATAAAAGTGATAAAGTTACATTTTTATTGATTAAAGTTTATTTTGAGTATAGGAAGAATGATTATAAAGCAAAATAGGGAGGTTTAATTATATGAATAATAAGATTTTTACTGATTTTTATTTTTCAAAGGATTTAGAAATTCATTCTATTGATGAAGTACAAAGAGAATATGAAGAAAAAAATGGAGATATTTCAAAATATATAGATAGCATGTTTTGTCCAGAATGTAAACAAGCTGAGTTAAGTTTCACCCATAAAACATCAAAAAAAAGAGCATATCTATCAAAATTGCCATCATCAAATCACCTTGATTATTGTTCATACAATTATGAATATGCTTCTAATAAACTTACTAAAGAATATATTAGCTCATTAAGCGATAATCAAATAAATGATAAACTAGAATCTGTGCTCAATTCTATATTAGGAAGAAAAAAAGGTGACAGCACGATAAAAGACATGATGTCTTTATCTAATAATCCATTTTTAATAGAAGATAAAATTAATTATAGTAAATCAAAGTATAAAGTAATTTCTAGAAAGAGTTTAAATACTTGGATTGATAAATCTGAAGATAATAAAATTTATATATTTTATGGAAGAGTGAAACTTGAAGTAGAAGAAATAAATGGTAAAGGGTACTACAATTTATTAATTAAAGTTAGAAAAAATAAAGGTTGGAAAAATAAGATAAAAGTATTTAGAGCGAAAATGAAAGACAATATTGATATTGATATAATATATGATATTGCAATATTTGGACATGTAGAATTCTATAAAGGCTATCCACAAATTAAAACGGAAAAATTAAATTCAATTAAATTTAGAATAAGTACTATTTAGTCATTTTTACATCTTAATAAATATTTCCCGTTGACATAAATTTTTTATTATGTGAATCTATTATTAACACTTAAAGGTTACCGTAACCAATATGATAAAATTTATCATAAAAGATTGTAATAACATTTTTTAGGGGGAATAAATGTATCACTCAAGATGGCGAAATAGTCATAAAGAAGCTGGTTATAAATATGGATGTATGCTCTACAAGAATGGAAAGAACATTGATTTTGACAAACTATTAGACGAAGAAAAACTAAATTATGGAAGAGAAGTATATCCTATTTATGAAAAGTATTTTCCAGAAATAATTGAAGAAATTAGAGGCTTTGGAGAGGGATTAAAGCAAGATTTTGATAAAGTATTTGCTTTTTTAACTAGCATGTATGTTTTTACATATGAAAATTATTGTTCATGTATAGGTATTTCTAATGACAATGTAATATTCCTAGCTAGGAATAGTGACTTTGATAAGTCTATTGGTAAATTGACGGATAGTGCATTCTATAAGTTGGATAAGGGATATTCATTTATTGCTAATACTACTGCTATGATTCAAATGGAAGATGGAATGAATGATAAGGGACTTGCATGTGGACTAACTTTTGTATATCCAACAGTAAAAGCTCTTGGATTTAATGCCGGATTTCTAATAAGATATATTTTAGAAAAATGTGCTACAGTAGATCAAGCTAAAAAATTTTTGGAAGAAGTAGAAATAGGGTCATCGCAGAATATTATAGTTGTTGATGCAAAAGGAGACGTGCTTTTAGCTGAACTTAATTCAGAGAATAAATATTTTAAAATAATCTCAGAGGGGGCCTTATTTAGAACTAACCATTTTGTATCCGAAGGTATGCAAGCTTTTAAATGTAATTTACAAGATGATATTAAATCACATATTAGATTTGATACTTTAATAAAAGAAGACTATAAAAATTATTCACTAGAAGAGATAAAAAAACTGTTAAGTGGGAAATATGGGTTTATGTGTCAATATGATAAGAATTTATCTTTTGATACTATATGGTCCTCAATTTATGATATAAATAATAAAAAAATATATAGATGTGAAGGAAATCCAAGTAAGAAAAGATTTGAACTTGATAAGAGGTGGTAGTAAGATTCGACATGTTTCTGAATACGTACTAGTATAAAACCCCCTATGACATGTTTCCCAATACGACAAAAATACTAAAAAAGCCTATGATATGTTTTTGAAAAAGTAAAAATAGGATTTTTATCTATAGTGACGACTCGAGCCACGTGGAGACGGTAGTATTGATGACAAGGTAATAGTGTATTATAGACTCTAAAAAGCTAGAAATCAACAGGTTTATGAATTTTAAACTAGATAATTATATGATTAATTTTTAAGAATAAGTGTTCAAAAATATCTTTCAAATACTTACTTGTATCAACACTTTAGATATTATGAAAGTGTCGTAGCAACACTTTAGATATTTAGGTAGGTCGTGTCAACGGTATTGATGGGGGCAAAAAGTAATATATCTAGGATTGTCAAACATATGTGACAAGAAAGCAATCTAATAATATTTTCAAAAAGCATAATTATAATTAACAAACAATGTATGTTTCTGTCAAGGAGAAAAGCAAAGCGTACCTTGACAGGGATAGGCATTGTTTGTAGCATTATGCTGCCTTTTTGAAATAACTTTCAACCATTTCGTTTGGTGTCTTAAATGACAATACTCTTCTTGCTATATTATTTGTCCTTACGCTATATCTTTGAAATGCCTTATACATTTCTTCTTCGCTCTTAAATCTTTTTTTACTGTAAAATAGATAATTATCTATTTTATGACTTCTTTCTAATACACCATTTTGCCAAGGTGAATATGGTCTTGTTTTTATATATTCTATTTCTAGATATTCCAATACTTTTTCAAATGCTGATTTCTTTTGTTCTCTATCATTACAAAATTCCTTGCCATTATCTGTCTGTACAGTTTTTATTTTGAAACCAAATTCTTTTTCCAGTGTTTTTAGCATTTTTGATGTTTCATGAGTACTATTTTAATTCACTAATTTAAGTTTTCTTTTTCTACTGTATAAGTCTATTGCTGTTATTTGATAATACCTTTCATAATTACTCTTAAATCCAATACATTCAAGTGGTACATATTTTACATCTATTTCTACATATTCACCTGGGTAAGTTCCTTTTAATGGTTTATATTTACTTTTTGGATAGCTTATTTTCTTCGGTTTCTCATAATTCTTAAATTTCTTTATTTGTTTACACATTGAACCATAGCTTCTTTTATATCCTGAATCAAGGCATTTTC
The DNA here is from genome assembly GCF_046035835.1 of Helcococcus bovis. NCBI lineage: Bacteria > Bacillati > Bacillota > Tissierellia > Tissierellales > Peptoniphilaceae > Helcococcus > Helcococcus bovis. The sequence goes on along the minus strand of NZ_JBFNGB010000019.1, from coordinate 23,042 downwards.
TATATACCTGACCTAGTCCTTCATATTTGTGATATTGATATTTTTTTCTAAGTAATTCTATTTCATAGTTTGTATATTCATTAGGATGTCTATGTGGACGTCTTGATTTATTTGCTAAAGATTTTACTGTTCCATCATATTTTTTTAGCCATCTTTGTACTTGTTGTCTGCTAGTTTTATATCTTCTTTAAGCCTCTGCATTATTTTTATGTTTTATCCCATATTCCACAACTTTTTGACGAAATCTCATTTCTTCTGTTATACTAGTTTTTATAAGAAGCCTTTCTTTCTGATAATTTATTTTTTTGCTTAAACTTATATTACCAGATGGCTTCCTATTTTTTTATTTTTTTGTCACATATCTATTATTACCTAACAATTGGGAAACTTTGGATAGTAGTAAAGTTAATTTAGTTATTTCTTTATTAATTCCAGAAAAAAATAATGATGAACATTTAAAGATTTTGGCAAATATTTCTAGAAAACTTATGAATGAAAAAAATATTGAACTCTTAAAAAAATCTAACTCGAAAGAGGATATTCTAAGAGTTTTATCAGAAATATAAAAAATAAAAGAGCATAAATGGTGTTAGAGGATTATTTATTCATAAATACTACTTATGCTCTTTATTTTGTTTACAGTAGAAGTAAAAAATAAAATCCGAATTTTTTCTTCTATAAAATTTCTACTCCAAGTTTTTCATAATATTTCTTTACGTTATTGCTAAGCTTACTATCAGTAATTAGATAGTTAATTTCACTTAGATTACAGATGTTCGCTGCAGAATTTTTGTCGAATTTAGTATTATCTATTAGAGCGTAAATTTCATTAGATTTTTCTATGAATACTTTTTTTAATTGTACTGCATATATATTAAAATCATCTAGTCCATTTTCGTTGATAGCTCTTGAAGATATAAAAGCTTTAGTTATATTAAAATTATCTAAAATATAAACTCCCATAGTTCCTTCAACCCAATAAGAATCACTAGAAAGCAAACCACCAATTATAACAGTAGAAATATTTTTATTGCTTTTAAGTGTATCTGCAATTAAATATCCATTGGTAAGAACTGTTATTCTAAGAGAGGATTTAGCGATTAATTTCGCTAATTCATAACAGGTTGTGCTAGCATCTAGAATGATACACTCATCATTTTTAATTTTTGAAATAGCTTTAGATGCTATTTCCTTTTTCTCAGCTACACAAGTTTTAATTCTAGACTCAAATAAAGTAGATGAGGAGTTTTCATTATTAGATAAAGAAGCTCCGCCATGAGTTCTTATAATTTTACCTGCCTCAGCTAATAAATTTAAATCTGCTCTAATTGTAGATTTTGCATATCCCAAAGTAGAAGAAAGTTCATTAACAGAAATATGTTTTTTTTCTGATATTAATTTTAGAATCAAATCTAATCTTTGATTTTTTATCATATGTGTACTCCTTGGAAAGATTATAGCAAATATTATTAAATGATGTAAAGAAAATAAAAAAATATAGATAAATAATGATCGGAAACAATCAATCGACAAAAAACGACAAATAAAAACGAAAAACGATTGAAAATGTATATCATTTATGATATTATAAATTCAAATTAAAGAAGGAGGTAAAGGTAATGGATAGATTTCAGCAGTGTGGTATTATACCAGTTGCAGTGATCGAAAGAGTAGAAGATGCTGTACCATTGGCAAAGGCTTTATATAATGGTGGAATTGATGTTGTAGAAGTAACTTTCAGAACAGATGCAGCCAAGGATTCTATTAAAGAAATAGCTGAAAAGTTTCCTCATACTTATGTAGGAGCAGGAACTATAATAAATCTAGAACAATTAGAACAAGCGTTAGGCTCGGGTGCTAAGTTCATAGTTTCACCTGGATATAATGAAAAAATTATAGAAAGATGTAAAGAAAAAAATATACCGATTATACCTGGAGCGGTAACACCGACTGAAATTATGAAAGCAATTGAACAAAATATAGATGTTGTTAAATATTTTCCAGCAGGAATATTCGGAGGATTAAAAGCTATAAAATCTTTGGCCTCACCATTTCCAAACATAAAATTTATGCCAACAGGGGGTGTAAATATAAGTAATTTAAAGGATTTTCTATCTTTTGAAAAAATACACGCAGTGGGTGGCTCTTGGATTTGTGACAAAAAGTTAATAGAAGAGGGTAATTGGAAAGAAATAACAAGATTATCAAAAGAAGCTAAAGAAGTCTTTGAATCTATTAGCTAATATTTTTTATTAAACTTGAAAACGTAAACATTAGAAAGGGATATTTTACATAAGTGTGATGAACTACAAAATGAAAGAAGGTGAAATTTGAATAATAAAATAGCTATAGTAAATTCTAGTTCATTTGGGAGAATTTTTGAAGATCATCTAAGTAGATTAGAAAAAATTGGTGAAGTAAAAAGATTCAGAGTAGATGCGAATATAGGTGGTAAGGAATTAGCTGAAATTCTACAAGGATACAACTATATAATAGCTAGTGTAACTCCATTTTTTACGAAAGAATTTTTTGATAATAAAGATGAATTAAAAATTATTTCAAGACATGGTATAGGTTTTAATAATATCGATGTAGAAGCTGCAAAAGAACATGGAACATATGTAAGTATAGTACCACCTCTTGTTGAAAGAGATGCAGTAGCTGAAAATTGTATTACTAATTTAGTTTCTGTTATGAGAAAAACAAAGCAATCAAATATCGCAGCTGTAGATGGAGAGTGGAAAACAAGGGCTAAATTCATAGGTAATGGATTATCATCCAAAAAGGTAGGAATTATAGGAATAGGTAATATTGGTAGTAGAATAAGCGAGATATTGTATTATGGATTTAGATGCAAAGTATTGGCTTATGATCCTAATAAAGATAGTTTAGCTTGTGAAAGGTTTGGAGCAGATAAAGTTGATTTGGATTATCTTTTGAAAGAATCTGACGTTATTTGTGTTAGTGCAAGTTTAAATGAAGAAAACTACCATATGTTATCATCGGAAGAATTTTCTAAGATGAAGGATGGGGTTTACATAAGTAATTGTAGTAGAGGAGCTTTAATAGATGAAGAAGCTATGATTGAAGCTTTAGAAAAGAATAAAGTAGCAGGATTTGCATCTGACGTTTTAGAAGTTGAACCACCAGAAAATGATCATAAATACTTTTCATACGATAATGTGATTATTACACCACATACTTCAGCTTATACATACGAGTGCCTAAGAGGAATGGGAGAAAAGTGTGTTAGTGATTGTGAGTCTGTATATAATGGAAACAAACCAAAAGAATTGATTAACTAAAGGAAAGAAAGATGATAAAAGATTTAATATTAAAAACTGGTCCTCATTATTATCATTATGCTCCTGGTGCAATTGATAGTATAACTAAACTTTTGAATGAAAAAAATGTATATAATATTCTTCTTTTACATGGTGGAATTTCATGGGAAAGAGCTGAAAAATTTTTTGAAAATGTATTAAGTGATAAATCAAGAAATTTTAAACTTGAAAAATATAATGGTGAATGTAGTTACAAAGAAGCAGAAAGAATCACAAATATTATTATAGAAAACGACATTGATTTTATAATCGGTGTTGGTGGTGGTAAAATGTCTGATTTAACACTTCTTGTAAGTGCAAAGAGCCATGTGCCTTTTGGCTTAGTTCCTACATTGGCAAGTAATTGTGCACCGTGGGCTGCGTTATCTGTAATGTATAAAGAAGATGGATTATCAGAAGGAAAGTCTGAGCATCAAACGTTTAATAGTGAATTCTTAATTACGGATCCGAATTTAATTATAACAACACCAAAAAGATTATTTATAGCAGGATTGGCAGATACAATAGTTAAGTGGTACGAGTCTGATATGGTAACAAGTCAGGAAGACGTAATAGTTTCACCTATGGTCCAGTTAGCGAGAAAAGCGTCTAAGATATGTAGAGATGAAATCTTAAATAATTATGAAGAAGCTATTAAAGACTTAGAAAATGGCAATGTGAGTCAAGTTTTTTATAATTTATCAGAAGTGATTTTTGGAATAGCTGGTTTAGTAGGTGGGCTAGGAGGTAAATATGCTAGAAATACAGCCGCACATACAGTGCATGATGCAATGTCAGCATATTTACCACAAATACATAATTTTTTACATGGTGAAAAAGTAGCTTATGGTATGATGTATCAATTAGCATTGGAAGAAAAATGGTATGAAATTGACATGCTAAACGATTTTTATGAAAAATTAAATCTTCCTAAATCATTAAAAGATTTTGGAATTGAAAAATTTACTGAAAAGGAAATGGAAGATATCACAAATTTAATGGATAGTAAAGAAAAAATTCATTTATTACCATTTGAAATTAATCAAGATATATTAAAAGAAACGTTTATAAAATTAGAAAATTATATAAATAAATAAGGAGAAAAATAATGGACAAATTAACAGTATTACAAAGTTTATTGATTGCTTTGTGGGTTGCTGCAGTTATGTCAAGATCATTTTTAGGTGGAGCTACATTAACTATGAGATTTTCACCTTTGATGACAGGCTTAGTAGTAGGTTTAGTAATGGGAAATGTTAAGGATGCTATGATGGTTACAGCAGCTTTACAATTAATATATATGGGTGTATTTTCACCAGGTGGTTCCATGCCATCTGAACCAGCTGTTGCTGCAGCGATAGCAGTACCAGTTGCTTTATTAGGTGGATTAACACCGGAAGCATCAATTGCTGTAGCGATACCAGTTGGACTTTTGGGATCATATGCATACCAATTTAGATTTTTCCTAAATACATTTATTTTGAAAAAAGTTGATGCAGAAATAGAAAAATTAAATGATGCAGGAATTACAAGAACAGTTGTTCTTTATCCTATAATAGCTTCATTCTTAATATTTGTTCCTTTAATGTTTATAGCATTGTATTGGGGAGCACCAGTAATTGCAGATTTAGTTACAAAATTAGAAAATACACCTGTATTACATATATTAGATGTAGTTGGTGGTGGTTTAGCTGCAATAGGTATAGCTACAACAGTTTATGTAATTGGACGTAAAGATTATGTACCATTTTTCCTATTAGCATATTTCCTAAGTGTTATTTTTAAGCCGTTAGGAGTATCAATGGTAACATATGCTATTTTAGGTGCAGTAATCGCATTGATTTTTGTGGAAGCTAAGTTTTCAGAAAGTAAATTAGCAAAAACTAGCTCAGATTCTATGGAATTTGATGATGACGATGACTTTTAATAATTAGGATAGATATAGGAGAAAAAAATGGAAAAAACAAATAAAAGATATACACCTGAAGAAATTACCCAAAAGGATGTTAGAAAATCATATATTCGTTGGCATTTTATAAATGAAATTCCGCATTCATTTGAACATTATTTAGCAGCTTCATTATTGTGGGCTTTGATGCCAATTTTAAGAAAATTATATAAAAATAATGAAGACTTAAAGGCAGCTTATAGAAGACAAATGCTTTTCTTTAATACTCAATTATCATGGGGTGGTGGTGTTATAACTGGTCTTATGGCATCAATGGAACAAGAACGTGCTCATCAAGAATCAACAGGTGCAGAAATAACTATGACTGATGATCTTATGTATAATACAAAAGCTGGTTTAATGGGAGCTTTAGCTGGTATCGGTGATGCTATCGACTCTGGTACTATACAATATATTTTTATAGCTATAGCAGTTCCATGGGCACAAAACGGTTCAGCTTTGGGAGCATTATTCCCAGTTGTAGCTTTCGCTTTATATCAATTAGGAATTGGATTATTCTTTGCTAGACAAGGATTTACAATGGGACGTAATGCTACTAACTTAGTATCAAGTAAGGGTATTCAAAAAACTATAGAAACTTTATCTATATTAGGTTTGTTTATGATGGGGATTTTGGCTGGTAATTATGTAAAAGTTAGTTCAAGTTTAACATTTGATATTTCTGGTAAAGAATTTATACTTCAAGAAACTTTAGATAAGATTTTACCTGGTGTCTTACCATTGGCTGTTGTAGCTGGAGTATATTGGTATTTCAATAAGAAAGGTTTAAATGTTACAAAAGCCCTTTTATGGTTGACACTTATTTTAGCAGTACTTGCTGGCGTAGGAATTTTATAATATTAGTTTAGAATACGAAATAAAATAAAGGAGATAAAATGGGAAAAGTAAATTTAGCTCGTGTAGACGAACGTTTAATTCATGGACAAGTTATGCTTACATTATCACAGAGAAATGGTGTGAATTCTATTTTCGTAGTAGACGATGTGGTAGCTAAAGATAAATTTATGAAAGATTTATATAAAAGTGCGGGAAGTCGTACAGGACAAAAAACAATAATAATGACTCTAGATAAAGCAAAATATTATTGGGATGAATTTAAATTTAAGGATTATTCAGCAATAGTAATAGCAAAGACTATTAACGTTTTTTATGAATTAGCTAAACATGGTATTCCAATTGAAGAGTTAAATATTGGTGGGATAGCTAAAAAGTCAGAAGGTGATTTACAAGTATACAAGACTGTATATATAGATGATGAAGATAAAAAAATGATCAAAGAAATGCATGATGAATTAGGTATAAAAAATATTTATTTCCAAGCAACTCCATCTGATACAAAAGTTACTTACGACGATGCGAAAATATTTAATAATTAGCAAATAGTATAAGAGAAAAGGATATTATGATTAACAAAGAATTCAAAAAAGATATACTAGTACGATATGGATATATATTGTCTAAAAGATATACTGAGAAACAGAAATTAAGAGCTAGTCTAGCATTAGAAAAAGACTTAAGAAGCATTAGCTCTAATGTAAAAGTAGATATATTTAATAATAAAGATAAGAAAAATAGAAATTTATATGTGGGAAGTATAAAAAATGCAAAAATAATTCTTGCTACATATTACGACACCCCTTCTTCATTTATGGGATCTTATTATCCTTTAGATAAAAAATTACAATCAAGAAATAGTATAATTTTTATTTTTCTTTCATCTTTGATTGCAATATCGATAGCGATATTATACACAATTTTCTTTGCGGTAGATGTTTTAAAAGGAAAAAATATATTTAGTTTACCTGCACTTATGATCATGATATCCTATTTTTTATTTTTCATATTGTTTAATAGGATAGTAAGAGGAACTGCAAGTAGGAAAACAAAAATTAGAAATAGTTCTTCTTTGATATATATATTAAATTTAATAGCAGAAGGTAAATTTAACAAAACTATTTCATTTGCTTTTCTAGATTCTGGTTGTACTAATAATGCTGGATTAGAAAGACTTTCTGAGTTGAATTCAGATGCAAATATAATATATTTAGATAGTATAGGTGCTGATTACGATTTGTTTAGTTTTGAATATAAACATAATAAAGAATTGTTCAAAAAAGCTTATTTACCTAAAAATGTCACATTAAAAGTGGCAACAGAATATGAAAATGGAAAATACAAAGTAAGTAGAAAAAAATTGAATGCTAATAATATGAAAGTAGAAAATTTTGAAAAGTTATATCAAGAATTAAGTGAAGAGGTAAAAAATGTTTGAGATAATAATTGCTACTCATGGATCACTAAGTGATGGGTTAAAAGATTCTGCAAAAGTTATAATAGGTGCAGTAGATAATGTACATACATTAAATCTGAATCCAGGAGATGATGTAAATAAACTAAATGAAGAGATAATAAAATATATTGATGGTTTTGGGAGAGAAACTGGTGTATTAATACTTACAGATTTAGCTAATGCAAGTCCTTATAATCAGGCTTTGTTGGCAATAAATCAATTGGAAAATGAATATCAAAAAAATAAATATGTAATATCAGGTGTAAATTTACCAGTTTTAATTCAAGCTATAAGTGATCAATTGTCAGAAATAAAAGTTGAAGAAGCAATATCTACTATATATCGAGAAGGAGTAGATGCTTTAACTATATGGTCTATGAATGATTTAAGTGATGAATTTGAAGAAGATGATGATTTTTAATCTTAAAGTATAGAAAGGTTTTTTTATGAAATGGACTTTTAGATGGTATGGTAAAGAAGATCCTATAACTCTTGACCATATAAGACAAATTCCAGATATGCATGGTGTGGTTGGTACTTTAGTAGGAAAACTTCCAGGTGATGTATGGAATTATGATGAAATAAAAGAATTGAAAGATTTAGTTGAAGAAAAAGGATTGAAGTTAGCAGGAATTGAAAGTGTAGCAATTCATGACTCGATAAAAGCGGGTACTTCTGAAAGAGACAAATACATTGAAAATTACAAAACTACAATCAGAAATCTAGGGAAAAATGACATTGGAGTAATATGTTATAGTTTTAAACCGATATTTGGTTGGGCTAAGACAAATTTATCATATGAATTAGATGATGGTTCTGTTACTCTGGAATATGATCAGAAAATTATTGATGGAATAGATCCTGATGATATGTTTAATTTGGTATCTGGCCAAACAAAAGGATTTAAGCTTTCAGGTTGGGAACCAGAAAGACTAAAAAAATTCAAAAAACTTGAAGAAATGTATTCTGGAATAACAAGAGAAAAATTATTTGAAAATTTAGTTTACTTTTTAGAAAAAATTATTCCTGTATGTGAAGAAAGTGGAGTAAAAATGGCGATTCACCCTGATGATCCACCATATGAAATGTTTGATTATCCTAGAATTACAAAAAATAAAGAAGATTTACTAAGAATAATTAAAGCTGTTGATTCACCATATAATGGAGTGACATTATGTACAGGTTCTTTAGGGGCAAATCCAGATAATGATTTAGTTGATATAATTCATTCTTTGAAATATAGAATTAATTTTGCCCATTTAAGAAATGTTGATATTATAGGAGAAAAACATTTTATTGAATCAGCTCATAAATCTAATCAAGGATCTTTAGATATGTATGCAATAGTAAAGGCGTTAAATGATATTGGATTTGATGGTATTGCAAGACCAGACCATGGTAGAACCATATGGGGTGAAATTGCCCGTCCTGGTTATGGATTATATGATAGAGCTTTAGGATTATCTTATTTACAAGGATTAGATGAAGCAATTAAAAAGAGTAAGTAGTATATAGTGAAAATATTTCAGTATATAACGCTTTTCTTTTAATATAGTTTTTGGAGGATTTAATTATGAATGCAAAAGTTGGTGTAATGGGAATGGGTGTTATGGGTAGTAGCTTAGCCTTAAATATTGAAAGTAGAGGATATAATGTAGCTATATACAATAGAGGAGATGAATTAACAAAAAAAGTTAAAAACAATAACCCTGACAAAAATCTAATTGATGCATATACTATAGAAGATTTTGTTGAATCGATTGAAAAACCTCGTAATATTTTTATTATGGTTACTGCAGGAGAAGCTACAGATTATATGATAAATGAGGTGCTTCCTTTACTTGATGAAGATGATTTAATTATTGATTGTGGTAATTCGAACTATCATGATACAATACGAAGATCTGAATTTTTTGAAAATTTAAAAGTGAATTTTATTGGAATGGGAGTATCTGGAGGAGAAGAAGGTGCTTTGAAAGGGCCTAGTATGATGCCTGGAGGATCAAAAGAAGCATACGATAGAATTCGTACTATTTTAGAAGAGATATCAGCTAAGGCACCTAGTGATGGTAAACCTTGTGTTACTTATATAGGTAAAGATGGGTCTGGTCATTTTGTAAAAATGGTACATAATGGAATCGAATATGGAGATATGCAATTAATAGCAGAATCATATGATATTATGAGAAACTATTTAGATTTAGATGTAGAAGAATTAGCGGATATTTATCAAAAATGGAATGAAGGGGAACTTGATAGTTTTTTGATAGAAATAACATCAGAAATTTTAAGAAAATATGACACTAAAACAGGCAAACCGATGATAGATGTTATTTTGGATAAAGCTGGTAATAAAGGTACAGGTAAATGGACTAGCGAATCAGCATTAAATCTGGGAGTTGCTTTGCCTACCATAAACGCTGCTTTATTTGCTAGATATATATCAGCGATGAAGAATGAAAGAATTAATGCATCTAAAATTTTAAAAGGTCCAGATATAAATATACCTAAAGTATCTGATGAATTAATTGAAAAAATTAGAAAGGCTTTATATTTTTCAAAAATAATGTCATATGCTCAAGGATTTACTTTATATAGAGAAGCAAGTAAAAAGTACAATTGGAATTTAAATTATAAAGAGATAGCTAGTATATTTAGAGGTGGTTGCATAATAAGAGCGCAGTTCTTAGAAAAAATAATGGAAGCATATGAAAATAACCCTGACTTAGAAAATATACTACTAGATGATTATTTTATGAATATTGCCATTTCATATCAGGACGCAGCTAGGGAAATATCATCACTCGCTTTGAAAGCTGGTATACCTGTACCAGGATTTACAAGTGCTTTAGCATATTATGATAGTTATAGAAGTGAAAGATTATCTGCTAACATGATACAAGCACAAAGAGATTATTTTGGTGCGCATACCTACAATAGAATTGATGAAGAAGGTGTATTCCATTATAAATGGGATGAAGAAGTAGAAGAAAATTGGAATAAATAAAGGATAGATATGAATACATTTATATTTGATAATGATGGTACACTATTGGATTCGGAAAAAATATATTTAAAGTCTTGGGAAGCTGTGGCTAAGAAATATAATTTTAAATTTACAATAGAAGCGAAAAAAAGAATAAATGGTAAAAATTTTTTCGAAACTACAGATATAATAGCAGAAATGTTTAATTTTGAACACGATATTGCACATATTATAAATATGGAAATGAATCAAATGAGAACAGAGATGATTAATAATTATGAAGGATCTTTGTATAAGCCTTATATTAAAGAGTTGCTTGATTATTTAAAAAATAAAAAATATAAATTAGGTATGGCTACAGCATCTAGCAAAGAAAGATTAGACATATTGTATGGAAGAGAGAAAGAGGATATTAGAAAATATTTTGATGTTATAGTTACTGGCGATGAAGTAAAAGCATGTAAACCAAATCCTCAAATATTTAATACTACGATGGAAATGCTGGAATCCAAACCTGAAGATACATTTATTATAGAAGACTCTAATACAGGAATAAGAGCTGCAAGATTATCTGGAGCTACAGCTGTATTAGTCGTTGATATAGATGATAGTGATGAAATTAAAGAGGATGCAAATTTAGTATTTAATGATTTTAAAGAATTTATTGAATACTTGGAAGAAAATAATATATAATAATTTAATTAAATATAATTAATAACAAAAAACTCTCTCATAATAAGGTGACCCCAAAAAGTTGGATTTTATACCAGAGACATTTAGAAATATTTGTCTCTGGTTTTTTACGTCCTATATATTTCCCCTAGGGGAAATTGCAGCTATGCTGCATTTAATTTTCTATACTCAATCGGACTTAAATATCCGAGTTTTGCCTTTATTCTATCTTCATTGTAATATATTATATACTTTTCTATTGTATTTTTAAGATCGTTAAAAGATTTAAATGTATTGCTATAGTAAATTTCTTGTTTTAATATTCCAAAGAAGTTTTCCATTGGAGAATTATCTAAACAATTTTCTTTTCTTGACATACTTTGTAATATTCGATTTTTTATCCTATTTGGTGCTACTTTACCCACTGTTCCTTTGTATGAGTAGTATTTTCTCGATTTACGTGCAAAGTTTGTTACTTGAAGTTTTAGCTTTTGAATTAGTCCTCGTCCTCGTCCTCTAATTCCATCTTTTTTTTTAAGAAATCTATCTCCATTTGAAGCCAGTAATTTTCTTCCTTAAGCTTTTTAATCTCATCTATCTCTTCTTCAGAATATTCTTTTTTTAGTTGTCTTTGAGATAATTTATTATCTTTAGTCTTACTTGAAGACCTTCCTCTCTTCTTTGGCTTAAGTCCATCAAGCCCTTGATTTCTAAAATCAATTACCCACCTAGTAATTAAAGATGGATTATTAATCTTAAATTGATTAGCAAGTTCTTGATAGGACATTTCTCCTGTTAAGTATAACTTTACTATATTTTGCTTAAATTCAAAAGAGTAATTCTTATTTTTTCTAGAAACTTTTATACTATCATATCCTTGTGAATTAAAGGCGTTAATCCATCTTCTTACAATTGATTCATTATTAATTTCATATTTCTTAGCTAAAAATTTACAGCCACCTTCATTATTTAGGTATGCTTTCACTACTTTCATTTTTAATTCCGTACTATATTTTGACATAAAAAAACTGATCTCCAAAAAATTGAATTTTTAGGTCCAACTTTTTGGGGTCAGTTCAATTCCGTCACTTCCCTTTATCTTTTTACTTCGAAGTGACGGATGTGTTGGGTTTTCTACAAATTGTGATAACCTATTTTTGAATTGCTTTTGCTCAATATTAGATAGTTTTTTGTAATGCTTTTTAAACTTTTGAGAGAAAGTAATTTTATATTTCATTATTTATCTAACTCCTCAAAAAGGCTATCAAGGTTATCAAATAGAGGTTGTTCACCCTTTTTTATTGATTCTTTGATTTCATTGACTGACTCCTTCAATTGACTAATCACGTGTTCAGGATACACTGCAACAGGTATAAGTATTATTTTTCCATTTTCCTCTACAATTTCAAATTGATCACCTTGATTTAAATTTAGGGAAGATACAATATTTTTAGGGATTGTTACTTGTGACTTTCCTTTTAATTCTACTAACATAAAAACCCCCTTGTTAGATTTTCTAACTTTCTAACTATATGATATAATATGAAAGACAAAAAGTCAAAATTATCTTATTTTAGGTAATTAGTTTGCATTTTTGAAAAGGCAGTACTAAGTCATTAATTAATAGTAATAAGATGAGTGTAGGATAATTTGATATGTTCTCGAATACGTACTAGTATAACTTCCCATGATATGTTTGCAAATACGACGAAAATACTAAAAAAGCCTATGATATGTTTGCGAAAACGTAAAAATGGACTTTTTATTCATAGTGTTGACTCGAGGCACGTGGAGACTATAGCTCTTTTGTCAAGGAAGTAAGAAGAAAAAGCGTAGAAAAACCTTGATATCAAAAGGTTTAGAGAAAAATGCAGATGATTGGACAGTTGGTTTACATTGTATTTTTAGGGTGTTTGACAATAGTCCTGACCACTGGAAAATAGAGGGGTGTGGCAACAGAAGTGCTTTTCTCCTTGACAGAAATATACATTGTTTGTTAATTATAATTATGCCTTTTGAAAATATTATTAGATTGATTTCTTGTCACATATGTTTGACAATCCTAGAAAAAAATTATTGTAATTACAGAAATTTCTATTGACAATATATATATATATATATATATATAATGTATAGACAGAAACTTTTAAGGAGAATAAGGAGGAAAATTAATGAAAAAAACATATAGTATATTATTAGTGTTATTTATTTTGTTTTTTAGTTTTAGTAATGATAGTTTTGCGCAAAATCAAGAAATTACAGAAGTAAAAAGTTTTGATGAATTAGATAATGCTATAAATGAAAAAAAACCAATAGTGAAATTATTAGGAGACGAATATAATTTTACTAAAAAAATCTTAGTGGATTATAATTTGACAATCTTAACTGGAGATAATCAAATTACTTTTAAAAGAGAAATTCAAGAAAGGGAAATGTTTGATGTTTTACCTGGATTTGAATTAAAGTTAGGGACTAAATCCCATCCTATAAATCTTATATTTGATGGACAAATGAAAGATGAAAAAGGTGCTGTTAATTATAAAAATTCAGGTCCATTTATAAGTTTGACTAAATCAAAATTATTTGTAAATGGTGCTGAGTTTACAAACTTTATGACGTATAATAATTATAGCAGCCCAATATATGCAAAAGCTGAATCATATATAGAATTTAATAGTGGAAAGATACATAATAACATAAGTGCAGCATATCATCGATATGAAATAGGAGCGACAGCTATTAATTTAGATCATTCAAGACTTATTATGAATGGTGGACAAATATATAATAATTATAAATTACATTCTCGTTACGCAAAAGAAAATTTTGATATTGCTTCCGTAGAAGCTGATTTAACCTCATATACCGCTCCTATAAGATTATCAAACGAAAGTGAATTCATAATGCATGGTGGATCCATAAATAGTAATAAGAGTTCAACAGGTGCAGTTTTACTGATTGATTCATCTAAATTTACACTAAATGATGGAGAAATTACTAACAATACGGGTTCCTGGAAAAGAGCAAATGGGGTCTATGTTGGAGATGGTTCTTATTTTGAAATGAATAATGGAAAAATATCTGATAATCAAGGTGGGCCGGCAGTTTATGTTGGAAGTAAAGACTTTAATGAAATGGGAATAGCTTTAAATAAAAAACGTAGTACCTTAAGTGAATCAGCTTTGTTAAAGATAGCTTCAAAGACTGCAAAATTTGAAATGAATAACGGAATAATTACAAGTAACAGAAACTCAGGGTTTTATGGAGGAGGAGTAAATGTTATAGGTAATGCAGAATTTGTATTAAATAATGGAGAAATTTCTAAAAATAAAACAGGATCAGATGGTGGTGGAGTATATGTAGACGATCTTATTATTGCAAATACAGCGCACCCAGGAACGGAAGACACTAGGGACATACCTCAAATTTCTGTAAAAAGATGGTCAGAAATTTTTCCTGCAAAGTTTGAAATGAATGGAGGGAAGATATCTGAAAACCTTTCTAAAAATGATGGAGGTGGGTTACTAGTAAAATCAAATAAAGTTTTCTTAAATAATGGAGATATTTTAAATAATACAGCTGCTGTACATGGAGGAGGGATACATGTTAAAACTGTACCACATAGATTAAGGGTAGAAAATTTAGTTGTAGCTCACAACACATCTACTATTAATGGTGGAGGAATTTGGCTATGTCCAACAGGAGATGGAGAATTTAAAATAGAAAATGGTGTAGCTATTTTTGATAATCAAGCTGAATATAATGGAGATGATTTCTTTAATGTTGAGCATAGTAGAGATATATTTTTTGAAAATGAAAATCAACATTATACAATCAAATTACCTGATCGTCAACCTAATGGTATCCCAATAGTATGGTACAGTGACTTCGCAAATGATGAGAATAATGAAACATCTGTTAAGCCAGATGTATATTCTACTCAATACAATGCATTTAGAGCAGAATCTAGTTTAGTTGATTCGGATAATATATTTAGCTCTGGTAAAGTGGTTAGAGTTATTGGAAATCACGTAGGTGGTGTCCTAGATAATGACGGAAAAGTAATTTCAAATTATACAGATATTGCAGGTTCTAAGTATGCTTCTGGAGGTGGAGGTATTGGCTCTAATGGATATTTAGAGTTTGGGAAATCAAATTTTGAAAAATCACTGGAAATTAGGAAGTTATGGAGTCATGAAAATATTAAAAAAAATGCTGAAATTAATGTTTATTTAGGAGAACAATTAATAGAAAAAATAACATTAAAAGCTCCAGATTATAAAGCGGTTATAGAACATTTACCTGATACTGTAAATGGAGTAGCTGTTGAAGAACTTTTAAGATTCGAAGAAACTAATAAGGACCCAAATGTTAAATTTGAAGTTGGGGAAATTTTAGAAGATAAACTTGAACAAAGGTCAATTGTAAGCAAAGATACTGGCAAGGTTTATGAGTATATGAATCAAAATTATACTGTTACTCTAAAAAATACTGCGGAATTCAAATCTTTGAAAGTGAAAAAAATTTGGGATGATAATAATAATCAAGATGGTAAGAGAACTGACTCTGTAACTGTAAAATTATTAGCTGATGGTAAAGAAACTGGTCAAAAATTAGTATTGAATAAAGAAAATAATTGGTCAGGACAATTTACAGATCTTTACGAATATAAAGATGGTAATAAGATTGTCTACACCGTAGAAGAAGAAAAGGTTGAAGGCTATACAAGTGAAATCACTGGAAACCAAGACCAAGGCTTTACAGTAACTAACACCCATACTCCAGAACAAATAGAAATCAAGGGTCAAAAGACTTGGGATGACAACAACAACCAAGACGGCAAGAGACCAGATCAAATAATAGTAAAACTATTTGCAAATGGAAAAGAAGTTGCTAGAAAAGAAGTAAAAGCTGATGAAAATGGCGATTGGAGATATATCTTTACAAATCTTGACAAGTATGAAAATGGTGAAGAAATAATATACACAGTTTCAGAAGAAAAGGTTGAAGGCTATGTAAGTCAAGTAAATGGCTATGATATAACCAATACTTACAAACCAGAAAAAACAAATGTAAATGTTGTAAAACGCTGGGATGATAATAATGACCAAGATAAGCTAAGACCAACAAGTATAAGCATAGTACTTCTAGCAGATGGTAAAGAAACTGGTCAAAAATTAGTATTGAATAAAGAAAATAATTGGTCAGGACAATTTACAGACCTTGACGAATACAAGGATGGTAAGGAAATAGTTTATACTGTAAAAGAAGAAGGTGAAAAAGACGGTAAAATAACATTTGATTCAACAGTTTACGATGTAGCATATAAAAAAGTAGACAACGGATTTGAAATATTTAATAGTTACAAACCGCAAGTAAAACCATTAGTCAAAACTCCGATAAAACCAGAAAATCCATTAACTGGAGATAAGTTTAATGTGTTCCTATTTTTGGGATGTTCGATTTTATCTATATCTGCTTTAGCGGCTATTGCTAAAAACAAAAGAAATAGCAAAGACAGATAGATAATGAATTTATATATTTTTAAGTTCTTGGCCAAGTACACATAAGATACAAGTTTTGAGGAAAAGAATCTAGGCAAAATATTAAGAGGATTAAATAAACTTATAAAGGAGACTGTAACAAATTTTGTGTATGAAAATCTTTCTGATTAAGGTAATATAAACTTAATCAGGAGGATTTTTTGTTATTTGTCAAATGTCCATAGGGCACAAGTAGTGTTGGTAAAGAATTAAAGTAAAATATTGAGAGAATTAGAGAGTAAAATTTCTAATTCTTTTTTAATTTCTTAACATTTTTTTAAGTTTTCTAGTAATTAATATTGTTTCTAAAGTGAAAGAATGATTTGTATCCAAAAGCTACTCTTTTAAGTGCTTTAATAAAATTGTAAGTAAAATATATTGTTGAAAATTTTACTTATAGAATATATAATTGATTTAAGTAAAAAATATTTAAATTAGGAGCAATTTTATATGTGATTAGAAAATAATAGAGCAGGCAAACTAATAAGGATGCAAAGTGATTAAGAATGCTTTGTTCCAAGTAATTTGCAAGATATTGATATTAATATTGATGCAAGTATAAATGGGCTAATTAAAAAAGCATATTTACTTTTAGGTAGATTAGATGGAATGGCTATCACTTTACCAGATATTGACTTATTTGTATCTATGTATGTACAGAAATAGGCTGTAATATGTTCTCAAATTGAGGGGACGTAGGCTTCTCTAGTTGATGACCTTCAAAAAGATAGAAATAATGAAAAAATAAAAGAAACAGAAGAGATTGTAAATTATATTAAAGCTACAAATTATGCCTTTAATAGACTCAAAGACTTACCATTAAGCATGAGATTAATTCGAGAAACACATAAAGTGTTATTGTCTAAAGTTAGAGGGGAAGAGAAAATGCCAGGGGAATTTAGAAATTCTCAAAACTGGATTGGTCCTTCAGGCTCAACGTTAAAAACTTCAAGCTTTATACCTCCAGCACTAGGTGAAATGATATTTGTTTGAATGATTTGGAGAAATATATCCATGAAGGAGATAAAGTTGATGACTTAATAAAAATTGCCCCAGTGCATTATAAATTTGAAACAATTCATTCATTTATTGATGGAAATGGAAGAAAGGGAAGGCTGTTAATAAATTTGGAACTTATGAAAGCTGGCTATCCACTAATAGATATTAAATTTATCGCTCGAGTAAAGTATTACGAAGCATTTGATGAATATCATGTTAAGCATAATATTTCTTCAATGGCAGATATGTTTGCAAGATACTTAAATCAAAGACTAGATCTATATTTATCTATTTTAGATTAAGTAATAATATATTTTAAGTGAAAAAATAAATAGGGGAGTAATATGTTTAAATACGATTATGACAAAAAAGAAGATCTAATTAGATATAAATCATCAAATTTAGGAGTAGGAATAATGCTTATGGTTTATATAGTTCTACTAACTATGTCTTTTTGGATGAAATTTGATATGAGATCAGCAAATGTATTATTTTGGTCATATTTTTTAGGGGAAGAATTATATATTACAATAAAAAAATTTAAAGAATATGGCAAAGCTAATTTAGTTTTTAAGATTGTTATTATTATTGCATTGACGATTCTTTTTATAGATGCATTACAGAAGTTGTTGAATTAAAAAAAAATATTAATACATTTACATCACAAAACCAAACGCAAAACCAAACGTAAAAAAATACGTTTGATTTTGCGTTTTATTTATAATATACTTTAATAGAATATTGAAAATAAAATTTTAATAAGAAGGAGGTAAAAATGAGAGAAAGCAAGATATTAGAATTTAAGGAAAGAGTTTCTGATACATTCTTAAAAACTGTAACAGCATTTTCGAATTATGAAGGCGGAAGAATAATTTTTGGAATAAATGATTTAGGAGAAAAAGTGGGAATTAAAAATATAAAAGATGAAGTGATTAAAATAAAACATAAAATAAATGATAGTATTTCTCCGCAGGTTAATTTTACTCTAAATATAGATCAAGAAAATAATATAATTCTTTTAGATATTATTCCAGGAGATGAAATGCCATATTTGTATAAGTCTAAAACCTATAGAAGGAATGATACATCAACAATAGAAGTTGATATGGTTGAATACAAAAATTTAATTTTACAGGGTAAAAATAAAAGCTATGATTCTTTAACAAACGAAAAAAATGATAATAATTTTAGAAATTTAGAAAAGAAATTTAATGAATTATTAAATGTAGATTCTATAAATAATGATGTTTTGAAGAGTCTAGAATTGATGAATAAAAATAATCAATATACAAATGCAGGAAATATGTTTGCTGATGAAAATAATTATAAAATATTGGACATTGTAAAATTTGGTGAAAATCAAGATATTATAATGAATAGATATCAAATCAAAAATTGTTCATTGTTAGAAGCTTATGATAAAAGTGTTGAAATTTTCAACGAAAATTATATATATGAAAAAATAGAGGGTTCATATAGAAAAAAAGTTGAGTTGGTTCCGGAAAGAGCGTTTAGAGAAGCTGTGGCAAATGCATTGGTTCATAGAGATTGGATGATTGATTCCTATGTACAAATTTCAATGGAAGATGAATGGATAGTAATAACATCTCCAGGGGGATTACCTAAAGAAGTTAGTGAAATAGAGTATCTTGAAGGAAGAATTTCAAAAATGAGAAATCCAATTATAGGTAATATATTTTTTAGATTAAATATAATAGAAAGTTTTGGAACGGGAATAAAAAGGATTAAACGTTCCTATGCAAACAATAGCAAAAAACCTATTTTTAAGGTGTATGATAATTCAATCGAAGTAAAACTACCTATAATTGTTAAATATGATGAATTAACAGAAGATCAAAGAAAAATATATATGATTATCGAAAATAAAGAAATGGCTAGTTCTGAAATTGTACAAAATACAGGTTTTGGAAAGAATAAGGTTTTAGATATTTTACAAATATTATCAGATAAAGGTTATGTACAGAAAGTTGGAAATGGAAGGGGAACCAAGTATAAAAGCAGATAGTTCTTCAAAAATCAAACAAGGAGTCAATTTTGAAAAAAGTAATTGTTATAGGATGTCCAGGAAGTGGAAAGAGTACATTTTCACGAAAATTGCATGAAATCACACAAATTCCTTTGTATCATTTAGACATGATGTACTGGAATGCTGATAAGACAACAGTAGATAGAAAAACATTAATTGAACGACAAAATGAAGTAATTAAAAAGGATAAATGGATTATTGACGGAAACTATGGTTCCACTATGGAATTAAGAATGAATGCATGCGACACTGTTATTTTCTTGGATTATCCTGTAGAAGTTTGTTTAAGTGGTGTTGAAGCGAGGAGAGGAAAGCCAAGACTAGACATGCCTTGGACAGAATCTGAAACGGATGTTGATGAGGAATTTATTCAATTTATAAAAAATTATAATCAAACAAGTCGTCCAAATGTAATCAATTTATTAGAAAAATATAAAAATAAAGAAATAGTTATATTCACTGATAGAATGCAAGCAGGTAAATATTTAAGAGAAATGTAGGAGCCCCCAATGCAACAAATACAAATAGATTCAAACATAAAATTAATTCCATATTATAGAAATGATGAAGTATCATTAGCTTGGTATCAGGATCTTGATATTTGTAAGCAGGTGGATAATATTGATTATCCTTATGATATTGAAAAGTTACACAAGATGTACGAGTATTTAACATCTAAAGGAGATTGCTATTATATAGAATATAAAAGAAAATTGGTAGGTGATATTTCGTTGCAAGATAGTGGAGAAATTGCAATAGTAATATGTAAAGAATATCAAAATAAACATATTGGTAGAAAGTGCGTATCAAAAATGTTAGAAATTGCTAAAGAAAAAGGAATGAAAAGCATCAAAGCTAATATTTATTCATTTAATCAACAAAGTCAAAAAATGTTTTTATCAATAGGATTTAGTAAAATAGAAGCTGAATTGTACATAAAAAAATTTGAGGTAAATAAATGTCAAAAGAAGAGCTGATAGAACTTCTAAAAATTAGATTTAAGAATAATAAAAACAACAAGGAGCAAAAATGACAGAAACAAAATCAAGATTTAGAGATAATTTTATATGGATATGCTTTGTGGCACTATTCATTATGATAATAGGAGAATTAGCAACAGAATGGATTTCTGAAGGAAGTACACCTTTTATAAAAGTATTTTTATTATATTTTAAGTTTATAGGGCCGATGGTAGCAACATTCTTACTTATGTATTTGTTTAAGAAGAATAGATACTTATTAAAATATGTAGGAGCAAAATGTAGAGGAAATAATTTAAAAATGCTTAGTTTAGGGATTTTAGTAGGATTCGTATTTAATGGAATTTCAATCTTGGCGGCATATTTAAATGGAGATATAAAACTTACATTTTCAATATTTCAGCCATTACAGTTATTAGCTATATTTGTGGCGGTATTCATTCAATCATCAACTGAAGAGATTTTATGCAGAGGCTTCATATATAGAAGATTGCTTAATGGATACAAAAGTCCATGGGTTGCAATTATTGTAAATCCAATATTTTTTGCAGCATTGCATTTAGCAAATCCAGGGGTTTCAGTATTAGCGATATATAATTTATTTATCTATGGATTATTGATGTCTTTGATTGTATACTATACCGATAGTTTGTGGATGGTAATGGGAATACACACAATGTGGAATTTTACACAAAATATAATATTCGGATTGCCAAATAGTGGACTTAAAGCTGAATATTCTATATTTAAATTGACGGAAAGCACTAAAAGTATCACATTTGCTTACGATCCAGCATTTGGGGTTGAAGGTACGATTTTAACAGTAATTGTATTGACTATATGTACAGCTTTAATATTTTACTATGGAAGAAAGGACGCTAAAAATGAATTTGAAATATAATATTGATGAATTGGTAAAATCAACAGGAAAACCTAAAAACACAGTTAGTATTGCTATACTCTCTGTAATATTTTTTATAGAATCATTGGTTTACTTAAATTTCATGAAAAATCATCCAGAAAAAAATTCAATTATATTTAATATTCTATTTATTTTGATACTTTTTGTAACGTTTATTATTGTATTTTTCATCAAAAATATTGTAACTACAAAAAGAATAAATAAAAATTTTATACTTCCAATGAACAATATAATGAATGAAAACATGGAACTTAAAGATCCAAATAATACACTAAATGAATTGTTAAAATTAAAAAATATTAAACCAGGGGAAGAAGCATGGAATATATGGAAATTAAATGTTTCTTCAGCTCTAATTGATAATAATAAAAATGAAGATGCACTAAAGTTATTAAATAGCATCAGAAGTAATAATCAAGAACTAATGGGTTTTGTAAAGAAAGAAAAAAGTAGGATAAAAAATTAATAAAATTATTGCTCCAAAACTTGAATGTTAAATTTGATTTTTGGAGTTATTTTTTATTATTAAAAATTCATTTACAAGATTTTTGAAAAAATTTGTATTGAGAGATTTTATTTGTGTTTCATAAGTAATAATTAGATTTTTTCCTTGATAAATTCCAATTGAATTATAAGCTTCTAACTTTGAAATTGCATTGTTTACATATTCTTTATTATCCATAATTCCAAAATGTTCCCAGTAAATTTCTTGTTTAGTAATAGGACTTAAAAATGTAAAATCAGGATGAAGAGTTGAGTATTTTGAAATAACTATAGGACATTCATATTTATATTCAAGGCCGATGCTGTCAAAATAGTCAGCTAAAATTTTTTCAGATTTAGATCTAACACGTTCGCTTTTATTTGTATATATTTCTTGTGAATTAGGTAAAAATGGCTTTTTTTCATAAGGTATAGATTTCCAATGCTTTAATACTTGTTCCCATGTAGGTTCAATAGGAGAAAATAAACTCTTTTTTGAATCAGGTAGACTATTATAAATTTCATCAATGCCATTTTCTAAATTTAATTTACTTAACTTTTTAAGTAATAACAACGTTTTAGATACATGTTTTTTTAATTTTTTGATATAAGAATTGTAAGCTAATGTTTTAACCGTATTCATTTCATCATTTCTTAAATATTTTTCTGTGAATTTTCCATTTTTTATTTTTGTTTTATGATAATAGATATATTTATTACCTTTTTTTCTAGCAACCAAACCTCCTTTAATATTTCTAACTGTGATATTGTCTAGTTTTTGATTAATAATTGAATATTTTTCTAGTAAATTTTTTATATTCATATTAC
>NZ_JBFNGB010000018.1:0-36727 GCF_046035835.1 Helcococcus bovis | reverse complement strand
TTAATTTCAACCTCTCAAAATTTTCAATTCTAATCAATATTAAGAATTTTATTTATATTATTATAGTTTAACTACATTTGCAGCTTGAGGTCCTTTTTCACCTTCAACAACTTCAAATTCAACTTCTTGAGCATCATTTAATGTTCTAAATTCTCCATTATCTTCTAAAGCTGTGAAGTGTACAAATACATCATTTCCTTCTTCAGTAGTAATATATCCATACCCCTTTTTAGCATTAAACCATTTTACTGTGCCTTTTGTCATTTTATCCTCCCAAATTAATAGTGAAATTCTTTTCACTATGGATATATGATATCAGAAAAAAATATATTATCAAATTATTTTTTTGCAGAGAATAAAATTCTTTGAGTTTTTCCTTCTAAAAATTCTCCACCATCTTCATCAATGTAATAAATTTCATCAAATCCAACAGATTTTAATTTAGAAATTATAAAATCAATAGAATAATATCTTTCAACTTGTTTTTCTTCAACTCTTTCATATAATCCATTTTTATCTTTAACAAAAAAGTTTAGATAAAAATGAACTAAGTCTTCTTCAAGTCGATTTTCCCATGTATAAAAAATATTTTTTCTTTCATAGATATATTGATTATTTCCTAATACATCTAATAATTTATATCTACTGTTTAAATCAAAAATAAATACACCATTTTCATTTAATCCATCATATATATTCTTAAATAGTTTTTCTAGTTTTGATTCATCAGTTATATAATTTACAACATCAAGTAAAGTTATAATTACATCATTCTTAAATGAATTATAATCAAATTTATACATATCTTGTAGGATTACTGTTACATTTTCTTTATCCAATAATTTTACAAATGCATGATTAAGCATTTCTATAGAATTATCAAAAGCTAGTATATTAAAATCTTTCAATTTTGATAATTCAGATGTTAAATTTCCAGTACCACAACCAATTTCAAGTATGTTTCCAGTCTTAATATTATTTTTATTTAATATAGTAAAAATATTATTAGCGTATTTTTCATAGTCAATATCAAATACTAATTCATCATAAAAATCAGAAAATCTATTATACATTATTCTTCACTTTTCATAAATGCGAAAATATATGGACAATTTCTATAAAAATCCCCATAATTTAATCCGTATCCTACAACGAATAAATCTTCAATTTCTTGTCCAATAAAATCAGGATAAATTTCTACCCTTCTTCTCTCTGGTTTGTCTAAAAATACAGCAGTTTTTATTGATTTAGGATTTTTTTCTTTTATATGATTAACAATAGCATTAAGTGTAATACCAGAATCACATATATCATCAATTATTAAAACATTTTTTCCTTCCAAATCAAATCTTACATCATTAATAATATCTACTCTACCTGAAGTTTCTTCATTGTCACCATAACTTGATGTAGTCATAAATTCTACAACTGTTGGAGTTTCTATTTTTCTAACTAAATCAGCTGCAAATACAAAACTCCCTCTTAATAAGGAAATTGCATAAATTGGTTCATTGCCGTAAGCTTCTGTAATTTCTTTTCCCATTCTTTTTACAGTTTCTTGAATTTGCTCTTCACTAAATAATACAACTTTTTTTCTATTCATAAATTACCTTCCATTAAAGTTTAATATAATTATTTATTTTTAATATCTTCAATACTTTTTTCTACTTCATTAAGCATATTAGTGTATTTTTCAACTTTTTCTTTTTCAGCATCAACTAAATTTTTAGGAGCTTTTTGTGTGAATTTCTCATTTGATAATTTCCCTTTAGCTCTATTTAACTCTGAAATTATCTTATCTTTTTCATTTTCTAATCTACTTAATTCTTTTTTTAAATCAATAAGACCATCTAATGAAAGATATAATTTATAATCATCTTTTACTGTTACAGCAACATTATCTATTTCTTTATCTTCTCTAATAATTTCAACTTCACTCAGGTTTGCTAATGAAATTAAATTATTTGATAATTTAGAGAAAATTCCTGCTGTTTCATCAGATTCAGTAAATATATATAATTTTGACTTATTCTTATTTGGTACGTTCAATTCTAATCTTTGAGATCTCAATGATGTAATTGCATCGATAAGTTTAGAAACTGCTTTTTCTTCCCATTCATAATGATTTAATTCTTCATATTTTGGATAATTTGCAACTATTATTAAATCTTCTTTATTTGGCAAGTAAGAATAAATTTCTTCAGTGATATATGGCATGAATGGATGTAATAATTTCAAGATATTTTCTAAAGCATATAATAATACTGCTAAAGCATTATCTTTTACTTCGCCTTCATCATGTAATCTTGTTTTCACAAATTCGATATACCAATCACAGAATTCAAACCATATAAATTCATATAAGTTTACTGCAACAATACCAATTTCATATTGATTTAATAATCTATCAATATCTTTTGATAATGTATTAATTCTAGAAATTATCCATTTATCTTCGATTGTTAATTTACCTCTATCTAATTTATATTCTTTTTCATCTTCCATATTCATGAATATAAATCTTGATGCATTCCAAATCTTATTAGCAAAATTTCTCTTATCTTTAACTTCATCGTCGATATATCTCATATCATTTCCTGGTGAATTTCCACTTACTAAATTAAATCTTATAGCATCTGCACCATATTTATCGATTTCATCAAGTGGGTCAATACCATTATTTAATGATTTAGACATTTTTCTACCTTGACTATCTCTAACAATTCCGTTTAGATATACTGTGTTAAATGGTAGTTTTCCAGTATTATATA
The DNA here is from genome assembly GCF_046035835.1 of Helcococcus bovis. Taxonomy (NCBI): domain Bacteria; kingdom Bacillati; phylum Bacillota; class Tissierellia; order Tissierellales; family Peptoniphilaceae; genus Helcococcus; species Helcococcus bovis. The sequence continues at coordinate 33,956 of NZ_JBFNGB010000018.1, read as the reverse complement.
ATGATGAAAATACCATTCTTATTACCCAGAAGAAAATAATATCATAACCTGTTATAAGCGTATTTGTTGGGAAGAAATATTTATAATCTTCAGCATCTTCATTTGGCCAACCTAATGTTGAAAATGGCCACAACGCAGATGAAAACCATGTATCAAGTGTATCACTATCTCTTGTAACTTTTCCATAAACACTTTCATCCGGTTGTTCTTTGGAAACAATGATTTCTCCATTTTCAGTGTAGTAAACAGGTAATCTGTGTCCCCACCATAACTGTCTTGAAATATTCCAATCTCTTAGATTTTCCAACCAGTTTACATAAATTTTTCCAAATCTTTCAGGAATGATTTTAAGTTCTCCACTAGTATATGCTTCTAAAGCTGGTTTTACTAATTCTTTCATTGCAACAAACCATTGTTTTGAAACAAGTGGTTCAATTATTGTCCCACATCTAGAACAATGTCCTACAGCATGTTCTAATTCTTCTATTTTGCCTAATAGACCTAATTCATCCATTTTTGCAACTATTTTTTTTCTTGCTTCATATCTATCTAATCCTGAGAATTCTCCATAACCATCAGATATTTTGCCATCATGTTCTATAACAACACACTGACCTAAATCATGTCTTTGTCCAACTTCAAAGTCATTAGGATCATGAGATGGTGTAATTTTTACCACACCTGTACCATATTCTTTATCAACATAGTCATCTGCAATAATAGGTATTTCTCTATTAACTATAGGTAAAATTACCATTTCCCCTATTAAATCTTGATATCTTTCATCAGTTGGATCTACTGCAACAGCCAAGTCTCCTAGCATTGTTTCCGGTCTAGTTGTAGCAATTGTAATTTTTCTATCTAAATTTTTTAATGGATAATCAAAATACCATAAATTACCTTTTTCGTCTTTGTGATCAACTTCTGCATCCGATATTGCAGTATCACAATATGGACAATAATTTACAATTCTTTCACCTCTATAAATTAGTCCGTCATTGTACATTTTTACAAAAACTTCTTCAACAGCACTTGATAGATTTTTATCTAGTGTAAATGCTTCTCTTGACCAATCAGCAGAAACTCCTATTTTTCTAAGTTGTTTCTTTATATTTCCACCATATTTGTGAGTCCAATCCCATGCTTCTTCTAAAAATTTTTCTCTTCCTAGTTCAAATTTTGTATGACCTTCATTTCTAATTTTTTCTACAACTTTTGCTTCTGTCGCAATACTTGCATGGTCAGTACCAGGTAACCAAAGTGTTGAATAACCTGACATTCTCTTCCATCTTATAACTATATCTTGAAGAGTTGAGACCAATGCATGCCCCATGTGTAAATTCCCTGTTACATTTGGTGGCGGCATGACTATTGTAAAAGGCTCTTTAGACTTATCAACTTGAGCGGTAAAATACCCCCCATTTTCCCAATCTGTATATATCCTATTCTCAAATGATTTAGGATCATAATTTTTTTCTAAATTTTTCATTACGCCTCCAAAGTAAATTTCGCCCTATCTTACTTATAATTATTATTTTATTATAGTATTTGTCAATTCTTTAGTCAAGTATTCAATGAAGTATCGGGTAACCTTGTTTTTGACATTCTCCCGGTACTTACCCTAATAAAAATGTATCGGGTATTCCTATTTTTTCAAATTCTCCCGATACATTTGATTTTATTCTATTTAATTAACAATAATATTAATCTAATCCCTTATTAATTTTCCTTCTTTTAATTCATAAACTTTAAATTTATTGATGTCAAAGAAATTAGTATCATGACTAACTAATATAATAGTTGTACTTTTAGGTATTATATTTAAAATATACTCATAAAAACTTTCTTTATAATTTGTATGAAGTGATGCCGTAGGCTCGTCTAATATCAATACATCAGGATTATTTATCAAAGCTCTAGCAATAGCTACTCTTTGCTTTTCTCCTCCTGATAGATTTTTTACTTTCTTTTTATACATTTTTTTCAAATCAAATTCTTCTACAATATTTTTTACTCTATCTCTTTTTTCACTTGATTTATATTTTTTGGAATATATAAGTGGTATTTTAATATTTTCTTCAACAGATTCATTTTCAAGTAGCAAATAATCTTGAAAAACAAAGCCAAACATCTCATTTTTAAGCTTACTTAGTTCTTTAGATTTAATCTCTTTAATATTTTCACCATTTATATAATAGTCTCCAGAAAAATCATGATCTAGTAACCCTATTATCTTCAGTGTTGTAGTCTTTCCAGAACCATTTTCACCTTTTATTAATATATGCTCTCCTTTTTCAATAATCAAATTTGCACTATTTAAAATCTGGACATCTCGATTATTTTTATACGATTTTGTTATACTTTCTAAATTTATCATGCTAACCTCAACTTAAAATTGATTTACTTAATTTCTTACAAAATACTATATTATTTATCAAAAATATCACTAAATAAAATATTGAAATTGTCTTTATCACATGCGCAATTATATTTTTATTAAAAGCATTTAAAAATGAAAATATCATAAAAAATGATAAGACTATTAAAATAATATGCACGATATTTCTTATAAAAATATCTTTTATTCTAGCACCATGAATATAATGTATTTTATGTTCTTTTCTTAAGTTATTAAATAATTCTTTATAGAAATAGTTAATAACAAATATAACAAGTAAGATATTTAAAAAATTGTATACAAATATATACTTAAATAAAAAATCATTTTCATCAGTTTTTTCACTTTTAACAATTTTAAGCTTTGCAAAACTATTATTAAATACTTTTTCCAGTTTATTTATCGTTTCTACATTTGAAATATCTAGATTACTAACTATTCCTACTAGTTCACTTTTATCAATATATTTATAAACATTATCGATTTCATCATCAGAAATTATTTCATATACATTAAAATTAAATCCATAACCTAAATCATTTAATATATCATAAATATTATTTTTTATATTATCGTCATTAACTTCATTTAAAACAGCATTTTCAATACTTCTATCTGATAAAATATAGGATTTATTATTATATTTCTGATCACTTCTACCATCAAAAAAGTATACATATTGGCCGACTTTTTCGGAAAAATAACCACTATTAAAAGAAGTTATTTCATTATTTTCAAAAAATTCATTTACATCTTCTTTAAGATTTTGATCAATATCTTCAAAAGATATAGGTACCAATTCAAGATTATATTCTCTACTATAATTAACTAATTTTTTTTCTTCTGTTAAATTAATTATCAATGAATCGATTGATTTTACAATTGGTTGAGATATTAAAGATAATATTATAATTAATAATAAGATATTTTTAAAATTTTTAAATATATCCCTAATACCAAGATATATATTATTGTAATTCATTTGATTCTCCTAACTTTGACACATGCTTAAATACAATTATAGTTTCTAAGCTTAAGAAAAATAATATAAATAGTAATAAAAAAATATTTATTATAAATATAATACTTAAATTTAACATATACTCATGTATAAGTTTTAAATACAATGCTGGTAAAACTGTAGAGCTTGCAATTATAAAGATTAATCTAACTATATTAGATTTAAATAAATTTAATATATAACTAAATCTACTAGCTCCATGTATTTGACTTACATAAATGTCTTTATACTTTGTCTTGGAATACAACGCCAAACTCAATATCAAGACTAATATAATAGAAAGTAAACTAGATATCATAAATACATCATATCTTCTACCATTAAATAACAGTCCTATAGCTTCCTTTATAGTTTTAAAATGATTTGTTTTAACTAGATCATAATTATAATCATTCATAAAATTAACTATTTTATTTTTTTTCAAATTTTCATCTTCATCAATTACATATATTTTAGTAATATCTTTAGCATCCAAAGCGAATAAATTTTTTACTATTTCAATAGGCTTTTCATAAATCGCAGAATTATAATCAAAATAGTTAATTACTTCTGTATTATATTTTGAATCTAAACTACTTATATCAAAATTACTAGAATATAAAATATCATCAATCAAACCAATATATACTCCTACATCAATACCATTTTTATAGTCATTTTCAGAAAAATATCTATATTCATAAGGATTTAATATTTTAGTAGACTCAGCATAATATTTGTTATCAGGGTCATAAAGTCCAATAAGTTTTTCATCTTTTGTCTCAGCTATAAAAATTAAGTCGCCATATCTATTGAATTTATTTAACTTTTCATACTCTATATTTAAATTATCTTTAGTAGCTACAAATTCAAAATGATTTGGAGGCATTTGATATTTATTATTATATAAAGCTCTCGAAACTATATAATTAAAGCCTAAAATTAAAGATAGATTTATTATGAAAATTAATATCAATATATTTCTATTTAGTTTCATAACTAGTCCTGTTCTACATTGAATTTGGTATTTTGTTTATCTACACCTTCTTCTAAAATTTCAACATCTTCAATAATTATTTCACCTTCCATAAGTAGTCCTCCTTTTATATTTTGCTCACTATCACTATGAGCATTAACATTAATATCACGATTTATATTATATTAACTAAAATAACTGCCTAATGTTTTTACTGAATAATTATAATAAACTTTTGTTTTAGGTCCAAAATGCCATTTATCTTTAACCGTTATTTCTCTTATTATTTGATTAGGATTATAATTCCCATATTAATCAGCTCTTGTTTTATACATATCACCTTGTACATCATATGTAATCTAAGTCCACTCATAATAGTAAATCATATTATTTTTCTTAACTCTATCTGACCCTCTTACAGAAGCAGTTCCATAATAAACATCTGACCAATATAGATCAGGATGTTCAGACTTAACATATGTAGTTGAAGTGGCTTTCCATAACATAGTTACTTCAGCTAAAGAAATTGGTTCCAAAATCAATAATAAAGCTAATGTAAAAATACCTATATGCTTTTTATGTAAATTATATTTTGATTTTATATTCTTTTCCTAAATTCATTATAGTATAATACAACTTAATATATTTATATTATTTTATAATTAATATATTAAATATCAATATAGAAATCGATTTCTTAATTTAAGAGTAACATAGATATATTTCGACTTCAATTTCTTAGCAAAGAAAACTATAATTTTTCTTTCTTTATTAAATATATTTAACAATTTAATTTATGAAATCATTTTTCAAAAACTTTCCATATAAATCAATGATTTAATAATGAAATAAGACATTTTTTTATGTCATTTTTGAAAATCATTGACAATTTATAATCCATGAAAATATTTTCTATAACTCAATTTATCTATTTTTCAACATTTAACTATAATTCTTTGATATTTTTATGAAAAAGTAATCTTTTATATTTCATGTTTACATTTTTATTTTTTTTGGTATAATAAAAACATAGTAAGTTAATTTTGGAGAACGACATGCAGAATGAAAAGGTTTGGATTTTATCAGACAAGAATTCAAAAACATTGACACATATATTGGTTAGAAATTACTTCATGCAAGAATTACAAACTGATATAAAAATATATGATAATCTGAATGATATTTCACAAATATACAATTTTGAAATATATGAAGACGATCAAATCATATATTACGCTTTTGAAAATAAAAACATGTCTGAATATGTAAAAAACAAATGTAAACAACTAAATATTAAATATTTTGATGTGTATGCTGTTGTGTACAACTTTCTAGGTAGTATTTTTTCTAAAATATCTAAAGGTGGAAATATTCCTTCTATTTTAGAACAAAGCCTAAGAAATAATCATGTAGACTTTGCTCTTTTAAATGATGATGGAATAAATCCTCAGTCAATATATGAATCTGATATAGTGATAATTGGAGTTTCTAGAACATCAAAAACTCCTCTATCAATTTATTTGTCTAATTTAGGATATAACGTTACAAATATTCCATTGGTTCCTGAAATAGATCTTCCAGATGAACTATTTAAAATAGAACCAAATAAAATCGTTGCATTAACAATGGATCCTAATAGATTAATCGAAATTAGAAAAGAAAGAATTAAATCTTTAGGAATTCCAGTTGACTCTGGGTATGCTACATTAGAAAGAGTGAATATCGAACTTGATTATTCAAATAAAGTTATCCAAAAATTAAATTGCCAATCTATTGATGTTACTCATATTTCCATTGAGGAAACATCAGAAAGAATAAAAAAACTTATTGATATGAGAAGGGAGCAACAAAAATGAAATATGTATACAGTTTCGATGAAGGCAAAAAAGAAATGAGAAGCCTTCTAGGTGGTAAAGGTGCAAACTTAGCGGAAATGACAAGACTTGGTATAAATGTACCATTTGGTTTTACAGTTACTACTGAAGCATGTACAAGATACTATCAAGAAAACAAAACATTATGGGACGATCTTGTAACTGAAATCGAAAAAAATGTAAAAAAAACAGAAGAAAAATTAGGCAAGAAATTTGGAGATAACGAAAATCCCCTACTATTCTCAGTTAGATCAGGTGCTGTAATATCCATGCCGGGTATGATGGATACAGTATTAAACTTAGGGTTAAATGATATTTCAGTAGAAGGTTTAGCAAAACACACAGAAAATCCAAGATTTGCATATGACTCATATAGAAGATTTATTCAAATGTTCTCAGATGTTTCAAAAGGAATTGACAAAGAATTATTTGAAGAAGTATTAGCAGATGAAAAAGAAAAAGCTGGCGTAGAATTAGATAAAGACTTATCTGCAGAAAGCTTAAAAGAAGTTGTAAAAAGATATAAAGAAATCTACAAGAAAGAAATGGGAGAAGAATTTCCACAAGAACCAGAAAGACAACTTTTAGATGCTGTTGCCGCAGTATTTGCATCATGGAACAACGAAAGAGCTATTTTATATAGAAAATTAAATGGTATCCCTCATGATTTAGGAACAGCAGTTAACGTACAATCAATGGTATTTGGTAATGGTGGAGATACATCAGGTACAGGGGTAGCATTTACAAGAAATCCTGCAACAGGTGAAAAAGCATTATTTGGTGAATATTTAATGAATGCTCAAGGTGAAGACGTTGTTGCTGGTATAAGAACACCAAGTCATATTTCTGAATTAGAAACACAAATGCCTGAAGTATATAGACAATTCTTTGAAACAGGTCAAATATTAGAAAAACACTATAGAGATATGCAAGACTTAGAGTTTACAATTGAAAATGGTAAACTATTCATTTTACAAACAAGAAATGGTAAGAGAACAGCTGAAGCAGCTGTAAATATCGCTGTAGATTTAGTTGAAGAAGGATTAAGAACAAAAGATGAAGCATTGATGATGATTGAACCAAATCAATTAGATCAATTGCTACACCCTACTTTCGATAAAAAAGCTATGGACAAAGCTCCAGTATTAACAAAAGGTTTAGCAGCATCACCAGGTGCAGCATCAGGTTACATTTCATTTAGTGCAACAGATGCTATGTTAAGAAATGCTAAAAAAGAAGCTGTAATTTTAGTAAGAACAGAAACATCACCTGAAGATTTACAAGGTATGGATTCTGCTAAAGGAATTTTAACATCTCGTGGTGGTATGACATCTCACGCAGCTGTAGTTGCTCGTGGTATGGGTAAATGCTGTATCGCAGGTGCACATGAAATAAAAGTAAATGAAAAGGAAAAAACAGTTACAATTAGAGATAAAGTTCTTGGAGAAGGAGATATTATCTCATTAGATGGTTCAACAGGTATAGTTTACGAAGGTAAATTAGAAACAAGAGATCCAGAATTATCAGGAAAATTTGCTACATTTATGTCATGGGCTGATGAAGTAAGAAGATTACAAGTTAGAGCAAATGCTGATACTCCTCACGATGTACAACAAGCTTTAGATTTAGGAGCAGAAGGTGTTGGTTTATGTCGTACAGAGCATATGTTCTTCGCAGAAGACAGAATTAACGCTGTACGTGAAATGATTCTTTCAAAAACATTAGAACAAAGAAAGAAAGCATTAGCTAAGATTGAACCAATTCAAGAAGAAGACTTCTATCAAATCTACAAAGTTGCAGACGGTAGATCAGTTACAATTCGTCTATTAGATCCACCTCTACATGAATTTGTTCCTCACACAGATGAAGATATCGCTATAGTTGCTAAAGAACTAGGTGTAACAATTTTAGAACAAAAGAAAGCTATTGATGATTTACATGAAGTAAACCCAATGTTAGGTCACAGAGGTTTAAGATTGGCTATTACATTCCCTGAAATCTATCAAATGCAAGCAAGAGCAATCATGAGAGCTGCATTAAGATTACATGATGAAGGTGTTAATGTAATACCTGAAATCATGATTCCTCTAGCAGGTGATGCTAAAGAATTATCAGTTGTAGCAGATTCAATTAAAGATGAAGTTGAAAATATTTTTGCTGAAAAAGGCAAAACAATTGAATACCATGTTGGTACAATGATTGAAATTCCAAGAGCTACATTATTAGCTGATGAAATTGCTAATGTTGCAGAATTCTTCTCATTTGGTACAAATGACTTGACACAAATGACATATGGATTCTCCAGAGATGACGCTGGAAAATTCTTATCACAATACTTAGATGATGGTATATTTGAAAAAGATCCATTCCAAGTAGTTGACCAAAAAGGTGTTGGTAAATTAATGAAGAATGCTGTAAAATTAGGTAGACAAACAAGACCAGGAATCAAACTTGGTGTTTGTGGTGAACATGGTGGTGAACCAACATCTGTTGCATTCTTTGATGAATTAGGTTTAGATTATGTTTCTTGTTCTCCATTTAGAGTTCCAATCTCAAGATTGGCAGCAGCACAAAAAACATTAAAGGATAAACAACTAAAAATGACTAGAATCATGGATGCATTCTAATATCAATAAGTAAAAAGGCTTGGAAATAACCAAGCCTTTTCTATTTAATCTTCTTATTTTACCAAATTTTTATATCTAACTCTTCTATTCCTTAATTCTGAAATTTATTTTCTAAATATAATCACTTTTATATCTATCAAATGATTTACCCATATGATATGCCATAGCTCTCCTTGCATCATCATTTTTTCTAGATACTATAGCATTATATATAGCTAAATGCTCATTGTATATAGCTTCAATTTCTGATATATCTTGCATTCCTGATTTTGACATGCTTTTTAGTAAATTCTGAATACTTAATATTTGTGATATTATAACTGTATTTCCTGAACATTCAGCTATTGCTATATGAAATTTCATATCTAAATCTAAAAATTTTCTAAAATCTTTTTCTCTATAAGATTTATTAATTTCATCAATAATTAATTTTAAATTGTTAAGTTTTTCTTTATCAACAGAAAAAGCTGCAAGCTCTGCTGCCTTTTCTTCTAATATTGATCTAACTTGCAATACATCATATATTTGTTTGTAATTCATAAACAAAGACCATGTAAGTGGTACATCAAAAAAATTTGATTCTTGATCACTTATATATGAACCTTGACCATGTCTAATATTTATCATGCCCATTATTTCTAAAACTTTTAAAGCTTCTCTGAGAGCTGACCTCCCAACATCCATTTTTTCTGCCAGTTTTCTATCAGATTCAATTTTATCTCCTTTTTTGAGATTACCTTTAAGCATCTCCTCAGCAAAATATAGAGTAAGTCTATTTACTAAATTTGTAACTGATTTATTTTTTTTGTTCTTTGCTAAACTAAAATCTTCTACATTTATATTGTATTGATTTTCAATAATACCCAAAAAATCCATCTTATCATATGTGAATATCAAATTATTAATTCCTAAAATTGAAGAAACTTTAGATATAATATCATCTAATATTACTCCTCCTTTATTTTCAATATTTGATAATGTAGATACGCTTATTTCTGGATATCCATCATCATTAGATAAAAAATCTTTAATAAATTCTTTTTGAGTCATGTTTAAAAACAATCTCAAATTTTTAAGATTGTTTTTTTTATTTATTAAATTTTTTTTAAGTTGATCTTTATTTTCTTTAATTAACAAATTTTGCTTCCTTCATAAATATATTAAAAAATTAAACTGCGAACTAAAACAAATATACCAAATAATAATATCACAGGTAATGAAATAGGCATAATCTTCTTCATAACATTTCCTTCCTCACCTGCTATATTCGCTGTTGTTGTACCTAATACTATATTACTTGGACTTAGTGATGCTCCAACTGATGCTCCTGATGTTTGAGCTGCCAATAAAAATGAAGAATTCGTTGATAGAAGATTAGCAGTTGTAAGCTGAAATTGCCCAAATAAAATATTAGAACTCATATTACTTCCAGTAATAAATGTTCCTAAAAACCCGACAAATGGCGATAAAATTAAGTATTTTGTCCCTAGAACAGAAACTATTCCCATAGCCATCACTTGAATTTGGCCTGTACCTCCCATAACTTTTGACATTATTATCAAAGATAAAACAGAAATCGAAGACGGTAGCGCCATTTTAAATGAATTTTTCACTATAGTTACTATTTGTTGAGTTTTAATCCAACCTTTAGAAATATAATACCACAAGCCAACTAAAGACGAAACTAACAAAAAGAAACTTGCATGAGTGAATGGTGTAATTGGTGCGTATTTTTCAATAGAAGGATTAACAAATCCATATTCAGTAACTGTTTCAGGAAAAGCAAATCCTATTTGCACTTTAGACAATACATCATTTAATGGTTTTATCACTAGTAAACCTAAAGTAAGCAAGGATAAAACAATGTATGGAATAAATGCTTGTAATAAGCTCATATCAATTTTAATACTACTTTCTTCTACTTCTTGGTTTCTATCCATTATTAAGGAATCACTTATTTTCCATGGAGTATTGTATGTTTTTAATTTAGACAATAAAATGACCGAAAAAAGTGCAACTGCGGATGGTATAAATGTTGCAAGAGTAGTATTAATTCGGGTAAATAAAAGTTGTCCTCCACCCATTATTAAAGATATAACTGTTATAGCCGGTAATCCTTTTTTTACACCTTCCATCTTGCCATAAGTCCAAGATGTAACTAGACCTATTATTATAACCCAAAACAATAACATTACTCCTGCCCAAAACGCTGTAAATTGATATTCAGGGCTTCCTGGTTGCATATTTGTTGTTAAAGCTAAAGCATCCCATGCCGCAGCAAGAGTTCCAAAAGTATTCCCCCAAGATTGTCCAATAAGCGCAATAAAAACAGCATAAACAGGTTTTACTCCAAGTCCTATAAGCAATGGTGCTCCTACAGCTACTGGCACTCCAAATCCTGTAATTCCTTGTAGAAAACTTACAAAAACCCAACCAATAGAAATTATCGCAAGTAATTCATTTGGTATAAAATGACTTATTTTGTTTTTTATAACATTAAATGCATTTGCAGCTACTCCAACTTGATAAAGCAAAATAGCAGTTACTATTATCAACAATATTGTAATAGATGACCATGCTCCTTTTATAATTTCATAAGCTATTAATTCTTTGCTTCCTTTGTAAATAAAAAAACCTGTTAAAGTTGCAATAATAAGACCAATTACAGCTGCTTTAGATGCTTTCATATTTAAAAAAACAAGAAGGATAATTAATATAATTACTGGTAATAACGCAACAAACCAATTAGTAAAATTTACTGGAATATTCATATTCCCCCCTTTTTAGTCTTAATTTAAAAGGATTTCATAAAATATACACATATATGAAATCCTTTAAGTTTTTTTATTTCTATATAAATTTATTAAAAAGTTTAATTTACTAAAAATATTAAATTTAATAACCTAATTTTTTAGCATAAGCTAATATTGCTTTCTTAAAACAATCCAATGGTGGATGAACTGTACCAGCTCCTATTTGTCCAAAACCTGGAGTTTTATGAGCAATTCCTGTATTGATTACTGGAGTAATGCCCTTTTCCGCAACAAGTTTTGCATCCAATCCCACAACTGAGCCTTTAAAATCCCAAGTTGGAATAATAAAGTTAGGATTATGGTCAATATAGATTTCTGTCATTTCATTACTTGTATTAAGAGCATCTTGGAATCCACCTGAACCAACAAACCTTGTAACAGCAGGTGCTGCAATCATTGCTACTCCACCAACTCCAAGAGTTTCTGTAATGGCACTATCACCTATATCAGGACACCCATCTTCAGCGTCATACCCTGTAAAATATAACCCTTGAGGAGTATTTACAGGTCCAGTGAACCATTCATCCCCCATACCAGCAATTCTAATACCAAATTCTACACCATTTCTACACATAGCTGTTACTACTGTTCCATCAGAATCTTTTCTAGCTCCATCCATTATAGCTTTGCTTGCTGCCATCATAATGTTTAAGAAGAATTGATCTGTATCAGCTAAGAATTTCATTACATCATATCTGTCAGTTTCATCCATATCCATTTTAGAAATTATAGGTGCCATTTCTTTAAAGAATGTTAATGATGCAGCAATATTTCTTTGGTGGAACTCATCTCCCATAGCTATAGATTTAGCTACCATAGGATTGATTGGAAGTCCTCCTTCTATAGATCTTACAGCTTTTCCTAATGTTGGTCCTAAAACATCTCTCATCCATTCAAGTCTATCAACAACTTCTTTTGAATAAGCTCCAAATCTTAAAACCTTACCAATACCTTCGTTCATTGTACAATATGCGTAATTATTATGTGTTTCATTGTAAACAACCCATACTGGCATATTAGCAGTAGTTATTCCACCCATAGGCCCTACAGCATTTACATGATGACATGGTATAAATTTAATTTCTCCTGATTCAAGTAATTTTACAGCATCATCTTCATTGTCTGCCCATTTTTCAAATAAAGTTGCTCCTATACATGAACCTTTTACTGTAGGAGGCATATCCTTGTATTCAATTGGTGGACCAGCATGCAATATAACTTTTCCATCATTTAATTCTTTTATAACATCTTTAGCTAAAACATTATCCTTTAATACAGGCTGTGCAGCTATTACTTTAGAAATTGTTTTTTTATTTTCATCTTCAACATTTACTTCTTTATAGTTTCTTATAAAGTTAATAGCTTTCATTAACTCTAAGTCGCCACCTGCTGGAGGTCTCCAATCATATTGAACAACTTCTGCTCCAAACTTATCAACTACTTCAGCAAAACTCTTTAGTCCGATATTTATTGCTACTGGTTTTTCTACTAACATTTTTTGTAGCTTTTCTGATGGTTTAGATTCAAATTGCTTAACACCTTCAACAGCTTTAACTTCTTTATGATTTTCTTCAAAATCACTTCCAATCAAGTTTAATGCAGCTTTTACAGCAAGTTTATTTGTTTCTTCTATAATAATTCCTGCATCCTTTAATTTCTTAACTTGTTCGTCGTAGTTTTGAGGATCTTTTCTTGTACCACATACTGTTGCAACAAAGTAAACTTTTCTTCCCTCTTCTTTTGATTTGTCTTGTAATTGTTTTATTCCTGGAAGTAATGCTCCAGCCATATCTTCATGAGAACCATAACCTAAAACTACATCAAACAAAATTACACCTGTTTTGGGGTCATCTAAAGCTTCCGTCATTGATTCAATTCTCTTTCTTGGATCAATCATTGGATGAGGTCTTCCTTGAGTATACATATCATCACCAAGGTCTATTACTACGTGTCCTTCATTGTTTAACATATACCCTTGTTCTTTTTTAGAAGAAGTTTCTAATTTTAAACCATCTTTAATTAGCATAGCTGCTTCGCCAGCAAGAGTCCCACCTGAATAATAAGCCTTAATAGTCTTATTGTCAGATTTATCAAAATGCTCAACATCACTAATGCATAATTTTCCTTCTTCAACCTCTTTATTTCTTAATATGCTTACTGCTAATCTAGCTGCTTCATCTAGTGTATAAGCATGATAAAAGTTTTCTTCATGATATTCTGGTTTTTCTCCTAAGAATAAAGTAACTACAGGTTTTTTATAAGATTTTAATCTTTCATTTACTTTATCTCTTACAGATTTTGCTGGTGGCTTTGATATAACAATTAAGACTTCAATATTTTCATCATATTCAGTAGCATCAATTACATCCATCATTGTAATACCACCTACTTCTTCAGATAAGTCTCTACCACCTATACCTATAGCATTTGTTACTCCTTCTCCAAGTCTATCAATAATTGTAGTCAACTCTTGAATTCCTGTACCTGAAGCACCTATAATCCCAATTTTCCCCGGAGAAACGTTGTTAGTAAATGCTACTGGAACAGAATTAATTATACCCGTCCCACAGTCAGGTCCCATAACAACAAGACCAAGTTTGTGTGCTTTTTCCTTTAATCTTTTCTCTTCTTCAATAGAAACATTGTCAGAAAACATAAATACATTCATACCTTCATCTAAGGCTCTATCTGCTTCCATACCTGCATATGTTCCAGAAGTAGATATAATCGCAAGGTCAGCATTTGGTAACTGTTCTAATGCAGAATCCCAAGATTTTACAACTTGCATTCCATCATTCTTTTTGTTTTTCTTTTTTTGATCTTCAAAGAATTTATCCATTTCTTCAAGTATTGTATCCATTACTTCATCTTCATCAACATCTGCAACTATTACCATGTCATTTGCTGTAGCTGCTAATAATTCAGGTGTTTCTAATCCACTTTGTTTAAAAATATCTTTATTAGCTGGTGTCCCCATCATTATGGAAACTTTTTTTACATTTTCTAAGTTTGAAATATGATTTGTTAAAAGCATAAGTACAACAGAATCATTATACATACCTTCTTTAACTATTGTTTTAAGCATTTTCCCTCCGTAATTATACTATTCAGCAAATCTGTTCTTATTATCATATCTATTATAATGAACATCCTCACTCTTCAAGTAATCCAAAATTTCATCTACAACTTCAATACCTTCTCTATCAGATACTTCTTTTCTTATTATTGCTCTCTCTCCTGGATAATATACTTTATCATATCCTGTTGCAGGTTTAGAATTATTTAATTCTGTCATACTCTTAGATATGTTTTCTAAAAATGCATCTTTATCTCCAAACTTTGCTGGATCCATAACAAGAAGAAATTGTCCTAACTCTCTACCTTTAGAAAGATCTTTATACATTGAACTTACACCTGCACCAAATGGAAGTCCTAGTAGAATTCCTGAAAAAATATCTACCATCATCATTAAACCATATCCTTTTGGTCCAGCTATTGGTAATAAAGAATTTACTTTATTTGGATCTGTAACTGGATCTCCATTTTCATCTACAGCCCAAGTGTCTGGAATTTTTTCTCCCTTTGCTTTTTTATCTAAAATTTTTCCCCAAGCTTGAACAGTAGTTGCCATATCGAATACAATTATTCTTCCGTCTTTAGAAGGTGCTGAAAAAGCTATCGGATTAGTTCCATAATAAGGGTCTGCTCCTCCATAAGGAACTACCATAGGATCTGACTGACACATACACAAAGCTACCAATCCTTCTTTTGCAGCCATTTCTGTATAATATCCTATAGAGCCTGTATGTGATACATTTCTAACACCTACTACTGCAATCCCAGATTTTTTAGCCATTTCTATAGCTTTTTTAGTTGATTCTACAGATGCTACAAAACCTGAACCATTATCAGCCTCAAATATAGCAGAAGCTGGTCCAGTTTCTTTCCACTCAAAGTTAGGTTTATTATTAATCCCTCCCTTTGCAATTCTTTCTGAATAGTATTCAACTCTTACAGCTCCATGAGAATGATATCCTCTTTCTTCTGACCACACTAAACACTCAGCAGTTAATTCTGCATCTTTTTTATCCAATCCAGCTTTGTGAAGTTTATTTGTTATTAAATCCTTTAGTTCATCTCTTGTTATTTTCATATATACACCCTATAATACTACATCTCTATTCGTATCTTTAGAATAAAGGTACGAAAAGTCTTCTGTTCCTACTCCATAACATGCTTGTGGACAATATGCATCCATAAACACATAGTCTCCTTCTTTAATTGGCATCCATTCATTATCTAAATTATACATTCCTTTTCCAGATAAGAAAATCATTCCATGTTGTTGGTAATGAGTTTCAACATATCCATGAGAGTATCCTGGAGTAAATTTTAATATATGCATATTCATATCAAATCCTAAATCTCCAGCTGCTGGAAGCAAATCTTTAATCAATGTTCCTTCCATTCCTTCATACTCAACCCATTCAAGATTTTCAACATTGTTAACATATGTTTTTGCTTGATACCCATCTATTTTGTCATATCTTCTTTTATACACATACATTTTAGTATCACTATCTGTCTTATTTTCAAAAGTTAAAACTTTATCTTCTGGAGAAAATATGTAGCCTCCTTTAGTAAGAGTTTCTTCCACATCATCATTTTTTACTGTGATTTCTCCTTCCATAACATATAAGAAAGTCTCAATACCATTTCCACCTAATCCAGTGTTTTTACCTCCTTTATGAGCAAAAACTAAATAATCAGCAAAAGTTGCTCCTAAAAAAGGGCTTCCTAAAATTGTAGTTGTACAATTTTCATAGCCTGGTATTACATTCTTTACTAATCCATCTACATCTAAAACTGCATAGTTATTTTTTTTAATAACTGATCTGGATTGTAATATATGTTTTGGTAATCCTTCTTGGTTGTTTATATAACTCATACATCCTCCTTATTTATATTGTTTTCAACCTTATTTTATAATATGATTATATTATAAAAGCTTAGAATTTTCAAGTTCAATTTAAATTATATAAATTTATTGTTAAAATTTAAAATCGCTAATTCTATAGATATTTGTGTTATAATTAATTAATATAAATATATACCAAAATAAAAACTAAATTAGGAGTTTAAATGAAAAAAATTGATATAAAAATTTCATCTAAAAAATTTATCAGTATTTACTATAATCCTGAAATTATTCCAAAAGCAAGTATTATATATTTTCATGGTGGTGGTTTAATATATGGTAATAGAAATGATTTACCTAAATACCACCTTGAAAAGTTTATTCAGTCTGGATATATTATATTCGCCTTAGATTATCCTTTAGCACCTGCAAATAAAATAGATTATATACTACAGGATTGTTTATCATCTATTGATTATTATATAGATAATATTTCTTTAATTACTAAACAGATATATAATGTTAAAATTTTCTTAAATTTTTTTCTATTTGGTAGATCAGCTGGCGGATATCTTGTAAATCTAATTTCATCAAGATTAAATGAACATCAATTATCTCATCTTAATGGAATGATTTTATATTATTCCTATGGACTATTAGATAAATCATGGTATGAACAACCTAGCAATTTTTATAATAAACTTCCACAAGTAAATATAGATATTGAAAAATTTACTAATGATTATACCTTTGTTGGCGATTTGAAAATTAGATATCCTCTTTATGTTTACGCCAGACAAAATGGTCTTTGGAAAAATTTAATTTATAGTGGTCGTGATAAATTTTTTTATAAAGACTATAGTTTACTATTAATAGAATCTCTTCCAAAACCCATATTTATAACACATTCAATATCTGACCCTGATGTTCCTTTTAGCGAGTTTTTAGCTTTCACTAATAAATACAAGTCTACAAAATACATAGTCAATACTAATGACCATGATTTTGATAGAGATACAAAATCATCATTTACAAAAGAACTTATTAGCGAAACTATTAAATTTTTAAATGATAATATTTAAAATAATTATAGACATGATATCTATAAATAAAAGCAGGATAAACCTGCTTTTATTTTATTAAATTAATAATGTACTTCTTTTATTCCATTATAAACATCTCTGTCTAATTCCCCTAATTTATTAGCTACAAGTATGCCTATTAATACATCAACGTCAACATTCATTAATGTTCTAAACATCCCAGCAAACCAATCTATCCCAATTAAAATTGATAAACTTGATAAAGGTAATCCAAGAGCAGTTGCTAAAAATGTATATACTATTAAAGAGCCTCCTGGTACTGAAATAGTCCCTAAACACATTAATGTAGATAAAAGTATAGCCATTCCCATTTGATAAATTGACAAATTAATACCAGTAGCTTGTGCCATGAAGAAAATTGCTGCTACATAGCATTGTACCGCTCCCGTACTATTCATAGACATTGTTATTGGACCTGTAAAGTCTGTTACTCTCCTACTAACACCAAATTTTTCATAAGTATCTTTCATTTTAGTTGGAAGTGTTACAGCACCTGAAGTAGTCGTTAAAGCCATGATAGACATATTTAAAAATTTCTTAGGCATTAAAAATGGATTTACTTTTGTAATGAAACTTACAAAAGGTATTAATACTAAAAATTGAATAATACAGCCAATTAAAAGAAGCCCTAAGAACTTAAGCATTGGAAGTATTACCGAAAAACCAATGGTCCCTGACACATCAGCCAATAAAGCAAAAATACCTAAAGGTGCAACTTTCATTACAAGTTTTATTATAGTAGTTACTGTACCGTTTATACCTTTTATCCATTTTACTACTAAATCATTATTTGATTCTTTTGTATATATCCCCATAGCTAGACCAAAAATTACAGAGAATACTATCAATGGAACCATTTCTCCATTCGCCATAGAACTAATAATATTTTTAGGGACAAAATTTACTAAAGTATCTTGTATAGAAGTTTTAGCTATTTGTACTTTTCCAATTTCAGATGAATTTACTAAATCAATTCCTACCCCTGGTCTGATAATAATGGATAATAATAATCCTAATAATGCCGAAAAAATTGTAAATAGTAAAATCCATTTCATTGTATGAAATCCCATTTTCCCTACATCTTTACTACCCCCTCCACCAATAGCATCAATTATACTAGACATTACTAATAGAACTATTGACATCTGTATCAATCTTAAAAATATATCTCCAATAAATTTAATATTTGCAGCCCAATCTCCAACTAAGACACCAAATAAAATCCCACCAAAAGTAGCTAATAATATTTGCGTTGTAGTGGAAAGCGTAAACTTTTTACTTTTCATAAAAACTCCTTTTATACTTTAACAAGTTAATTAATGGTTTTACAAAATTAATATGCCTTTCTAAACAAATTCAAAACTAATTTTCAAACACTGTTCCTTTTCTGAATCTTTCAGATGAAGGTAATACTTTCATTAATACATAATATGCTATTCCTGTTGGAATTAAGCTTACATACCAAGATAAATCCATGATTAATAATGAAGCTGCTGAACCTATTAATATAGCTAAAACACCAGCCCAGTTAACACCTTTAAATGGTCCATTTTCTTTATTGTAAAAATCGTTTAGATTTAACTTCTCTCTTCTCAAAATGAAATAATCAACAAACATAACTGAAAATATAGGTCCTAAGAAAGCTGAGTAGAATCTTGTAAATAATCCTAATAATTCAGCAGACTCTGGAGTAACTAATTTCCAAGGCATTACTACTACAGATAATATACCAACTATTATAGTTGCTGGAACCCATTTTATATTAAATGCTTCCATTAAAATATATGATGGTGGAACTATATTATTTAATACATTAGTTGTTACTTGAGCAAATGCAATAAACAATAATGTTACTACAGTTAAAAACTTATTATTCATAGTAGTAGAGAAAACAGCAATTGGATCCGAATTACCAGTAGCTGAAGTTACTAAAAGACCAATCAATCCCATAAATAATGTAACAGGTAAAATCGCTAAAGTATAAATACTTGCTGCTTTTACAGGACCTGTTTTATGAACTAAGTTTCTAGAATAATCCGACGCATTTATTATCATAGTAGAATATATACCTAAAAATGATGTTGTAGCTGCCCAAAATGGCATACCCCAAGTTCCTTTAATATCCGCAAAGCTTTTATCCAGCTCAACAGCAAAATTTGTTCTAACAACATAAAGCATGTATATCAATATACCAATAATAAATACAGCAGATATATTTTCTAACCACTTAATCCCTTCAAAACCTTTTATAGCTAAAGCCACTTGTAACATTATAAATAGAGCAAATACTACAGGTAAATTACCAAATCCAAATAAAACTTTTAAAGAATGATTTATAGCCTCTGCTCCAACCCAACTTTGGAATCCAAACCATATAATAGCAGGAATACCTCTCAATGCTCCAGGAATTTTTATTCCAGAAGTACCAAATGTAGATTTCAATTACACAGTAAAAGGAATTCCATATTTATGTCCTGCTTTTCCAACCAAAGCTAATGCCACTGCAATAACAACACAACCAATCGTCATAGCAATTATTACTTGAGTAACTGTTAATATACCTATCAAACTTGCCCCCATAGAGAAAGTCCCTATGGATACAAATCCTCCTAAAAAAATTGCAAAATAAGAAATATTATCCATAACTCTTTCTTCAGTAGGTAATAAATCTTTATCTACTTTCTGCCTGATATTCGGATCAATATCTCTATTTTCAACAATACTTTTCATTTAAACCTCTTCTTATTTGATTTTCTTAATAAGTTCACCATATCCAGCTTCACCTACTACCTTTCCATCTTCCGCAACAACTTTACCTCTTAAAATTGTAGTAACAGTTTTGCCTTTTCCTTTAAGTCCGACATAACCAGACATTTTATTTACATATAGTAGTTCTTCGCTTGTTATTTCCCATTCTTTTTCAAGATCAACTATAATCAAATCAGCATCAAAACCTTCTTTAATGTCCCCTTTTCTTCCGTAAATACCAAAAGTTTTGGCAGGTTTAACACACATTGCTTCAACAATAATTGATGGAGATACACCTCTTTTATTAATTCCTTCAGATATAACAGCTTGTACACCACTTTGTACACCACTCATACCACCCCAAACATCAAATACATTATTTATTTTTTGTCCTAGAATTTCTTTGTATTTTTCATCATATGAACATGGTGAATGGTCAGTTGCAATTCCTGAAAAAGTACCCATTTTTACATGTTCCCACATACCTTCAACAGCTTTTTGATCTCTTAGAGGAGGAGCACATTTAAATAGTTCTCCATTTTTTATAACATCTTCTCTAGTAAATGTTAAATAGTGAGCACATGTTTCTGCAGTTATATCATAACCTTCGTCTTGTGCATCTTTTACAATTTGTGCTACATCCGGATGAGATACGTGACATATATGAACTTTAGCATTAAGTTCTTTAGCAATATCAACTACAGCTCTTGTAGCAATTAATTCAGCAGAAAGTGGTCTAGAATCTAAGAATCCTTCCCAATCTAGCCTTCCTCTCTCTTGCATAACTCTTTCTCTTTCTTTGATAACACTAAAATCTTCAGCATGAAAACCAGCTCTTGCATCTAATTCTTTTAGTATTTCTAATCCTTCATACATTTTTCCATAACTTAAAGGAGTATAATCAGGAGAAACAGGCCCTAAAAAAGATTTAAAAGCAACTACACCTTTTTCATCCAATCCCTTTAAGTCATCGAAATTTTCAGGAACAAATCCACCCCAAAAACAATAATCAGAATATGCTTCTTTGCTTACTTTCTCTTCCTTGATATCAAATAATTTATCATTAGTTAATGCTGGTTCGTTTTGTAAAGGCATATCTATAATAGTTGTATATCCCCCCAAAACAGCTGCAGCTGTTGCATGTTCAAAATCTTCTCTCCACTCATATCCTGGATCATTAAAGTGAACATGAGTATCAATTGCTCCCGGCATTACTAAATTACCTTTTGCATCAACAACTGCTTTAGATGGTAAATCTTCATCCCCTTTTACAACTTTTGATATTTTCCCATTGCTTATAGCAATTGTACCTTCAAATATTTCATCAGATTTTACTATTTTTCCATTTTTTACCATTAAATCGTACATATTAAAATCCTTTATCTTATTTTTTTACATAATTAATTTGGTATTATTCCCATATTAAATTTATAAACATATTAGTTTTATCACTCTAATGCTGTTCCTTTTCTAAATCTTTTCGTAATTTTTGAATATTTCGTACCAAGGTAGTAAACTAAAGCTGTTGGAATTGTTGCTGTAAAGAAAGATATGTCAACATTTAATAACCCTATGATTGCACCAACAACAAGTGCAATTATCGCTACCCAGTTAGTCCCTTTTCTTATACTATCATTTTTGTATAGTTCAGCAAGATATTCTTTTGATACATTTCCTTTATGCAAAATGTAGTAATCAGTTACTAATATAGCAAATATAGGTCCAAAGAATGATGTATATACCTTTACGAAAATTGCTAATCCAGCAGATGAGCTATCATTTGTTAATACCCATGGGAAAGTAAAAATAGCAAGTATACCAACTATGAGAACCGCTGGTTTATATTTTAATTTAAATGCGTCCATAAAAGCATAGGTTGGTGGTAATACATTACTAGTTAAATTATTTGACATCTGAGCAAATAAAATAAAAGTCAATGTTATCACAAGCATAATATCATTGTTTACCATAGTAGAAAATGCATTAATTGGATTAGCAATACCTGTTGCAGTTGAAGCCATAGCTCCTATTAATCCCAATAGAATTGTTGCAGGCAAAGTTGATATTATATATGAAAGTCCTCTTTTAGCAAATCCATATCCTACTTTTAATTGCCTTGAATAGTCTCCAGCATTAAGCATTACAGTTGTAGAATTCCCAAAGAAAGCCATAATTGCACCAAAGAATGGAAGTCCCCATGTACCTTTAATATTGACTAAATTGCTTTGAATAACATCTCCATATCTTGTAATACTAACATATAGCATATAAAGCATTACGAGTGCCATTACAACACCGCTTATGTTTTTAATCCAACTAATTCCACTGAATCCTCTTAATGACAAGATAATTTGAATTAACTGGAATGCCAAAAAGAATAACCAAACATTATCATAATTAAAAAGTGTAATAGATATTTGATTTATAACACTTCCTCCCAACCATGATTGATAACCATACCAAACAATTGCCGGAAGCCCTCTAATCATAACTGGAATTATACTTCCTTTTGTTCCAAATGCACTTTTTAATTGGATTGCATAAGGAGACCCCGTTTGGTATGAAAATTTATCATTTAATAATATACAAAATATTAATATACTTGTTCCAATTGTTACGGCTAAGAAAATTTGTAAAAAATTCAAGCCATTACTTAATTGAGCAGAACCAATTGCAAGAGTTCCAATTGAAATACAGCCTCCCAGCCAAAGCATTAAGTATGATACCCACCCCATCGGCCTATCTTCTGGTTTTATGGGTTCTAAATTTTCTTCATCTTTCCTAATCGGACCAGGATCTTCATAAATATCTTTATCTCTTAAATTTTTACCCGTCACTTTTAAACTCCTTGTTTATTCCTTTGGTTGCTTATAAATTGACCGTATCCTTTTGCCTCTTCAAGATACTTTCCATCTTTAGCAACCAATTTTCCTCTTATTATAGTGTGCGTAGGGAATCCCTTACCTGTAACACCATTGAAACATGTAACATGCCCTTTTGTGAATAGTTTTTCTTGTTCAATTTTCCATTCTTTTTCAGGATCTACTATTACAATATCTCCATCAAATCCTATTTGGAATTCTCCCTTTCTTCCATATAATCCAAAAATTTTAGCAGGATTTACACCACATACTTTAGAAATCATTGTTGGTGATAATCCTTTTTTATTTACAAACATATCAAACACCATTGGGAAGAAATATTGAATAGCATTTAATCCACCCCATGCTTGCCAAATATCTAATTTCGAATCATCTTTTTCTTCATCCATAGCTGGAGAATGATCACTACCAATGCAAGATAATGTTCCATCAATTACATAGTCCCAAAGCTTTTCTTTTGCTTCATTTGTTCTTAATGGTGGTGTACATTTTGCAGGAGCCCCCAATTCATACACTAAATCTTCTGTAAATCCAAGGTAATGAGGACATGTTTCTGCTGTAACATTCACTCCTTCTTGTTGAGCTTTTTTAACAAGTTCCGCTACCATTGGGTGCGAAATATGAACTATATGAACTCTTCCACCCGTAGCCTTGGATAGTGCCAAGACATTTTGTACTGCTACATACTCTGCCCAAACATCATGAACTTCAAGAAAATCAGAAATTTTTTCTTCTCTATTTCTATTAGGAGCTTTCTTTTTAGCTTCCTTTGTTCTTTCTAAAATCAATGTATAATCTTCACAATGAAAGCCTGATACAGCATCATATGGTTTTAATATTTCCAATGATTTTCTAATATTTCCCAAGTTTACAGCAGGAAATAAATCTCCATTAGGACATAAAAATCCCTTAAATGAATTAACACCTTTTTTTTGCAAATCTACTAAATCATTAACATTTGACTTAATTGATTCAGGAGAATCATCATAATCTCCAACCAAACCACCCCATAAACCATAATCTATATATGAATGTTTTGAAATTGCAGCTTGCTTAATATCAAAAATTTTAGCATTTATAAGTGCTGGATCATTATTCAGAGGCATATCTATAAGAGTTGTAATACCCCCTGATACAGCAGCTCTGGATCCGGTTTCAAAGTCTTCACGATGTTCAAATCCAACTTCATTCATATGAGCATGGCAGTCAATAATTCCTGGATAAACTAAATTTCCATTTGCATCAATAACTTTATCGGCTTCTACATTGCTTCCTTTTTCTAAAAAAGCTGCATATTTACCATCTTTTATAGCTATATCTGCTTCATATATTTTTTCAGTCCCTACTAATTTCCCATTTTTAATAACTAAATCATACATATTTCCTCCTTATTTTTATATAATATATTTGATTAATAAAACAATTTTGTAATATTTTATAAAGCTAAAGTTAAATCATACAAAACATCTGTTGCTTTTCCAAAGTATGAATAAGGTGTATATTCATCAGGAGAATGACTACGTCCATTTTCACTAGGAACAAATATCATAACCGTATCTTTTATATTATGAGCAATAGGTAGAGAGTCATGTCCTGCTCCACTTGGCAATTTAACATATGAATGTCCATGTTTCTTTACACTTTCTTCCATGATATCAATCATCTTATCACTCAATTTTGCAGGAAGAATTTCCAAGGTTTCAATCATAGTATAATCAGCATCATATAGTTTTGTCACTTCATCTAAATCATTTTTTACTCTCTTAACAACTTCGTTAACATTTTCAATTTCAAGAGATCTTACATCTATACTAAATTTTACTGAATTTGCTACTACGTTTACTCCTCCAGGCAGAGTTTCAATAAACCCAACAGTTGCAACTGTACTTTTGCCTATTTCTCTAGCATAATCAGGAATTTTTGATATAACTTTTGTTGCCATTTCAACAGAATCTTTTCTCATATCCATAGGAGTAGTTCCTGCATGATCTGCTCTTCCGTTTACAGTAACCATAAATCTCTTTAACCCAACAATTCCCGTTACCAATCCTAAATCAAGTTTATTAGTATTCAAAACAGGTCCTTGTTCTATGTGCAATTCAATAAAATTTCCTATTCTTCCTTTAGGCCAAGCTGCTTGAGGAATACGTTCTGGTTCTAATCCGTAATCTTTCATTGCTTGATATATAGAAATACCATCTTTATCTGCAACTTTCTTTGTTTCTTCTACAGATAGCTCTCCCAAGATTCCTTTTGAGCCAAAATATCCAGTACCAAATCTCATACCTTCTTCATCCATAAATGCGATAACTACAAAGTCTCTTTCAAGTTGAACTTTATTGTCTCTTAACAATCTCGCAATTTCAATTGCAGTAACTACTCCAGCTATACCATCGTAATTTCCACCGTTTTGAACAGAGTCATAATGAGAACCCATTACAATAGCTGGAAGACTACTATCTTTCCCTCTTCTTGTTCCGTAAACATTTCCTACTGTATCTTCCCTTACTTCTAATTCAGCATCTCTCAAAAGTTCTTTCAAATATTCAGCAGCTTCTCGAGTTTCCTTTGTAAAAGGAAGTCTAGTTGCTCCATTACCATGAGTAGCTGTAAACTTTTTAAGTTCCTCTAGATCCTTTTCTATTCTTTTAGTGCTTATTTTCATAGTACCTCCTTATGTTATGATTACGTTTGCAGGCTCGATTTAAAAATTATTCAAACCCATATCATTGTAACATTAAAACGTTTAATTAGTCAACCACTTTTTAACTATATTAATAGTTAAATTTTTATTGTAAAAAACAATATTCTATTTTCTTTTCTATAAAATTAAATTTATATTATTAATAAAATTTTAAGGCCTGTAAATATTCCTAACAATGTATCTTTTCCTGATGTATGCCCAATTTTCAAAATCATATCTATGTCATCAAAATTTAATTTACAATTAAAAACTTTATTTAAGAAATTTGTATATAAAGACTTAAAATCTCCCTCAATAGAATTTTTTAACATCTCGTAAGATATAATATTTGTATTGTATTTATTTTTAAGAATTATTTTATAAAATAATTCTTTATATTCTTTTAACGGAGAATTAATCGCAACAATTATAAGTAACAATCCAGAAATATAATCATCCCCTGAAGGCGTTAAACCCATTCCTAATCCAATTAACTTTTCTATAATATCCATAATTTTTTTTTCATCATTGTTTTTAAATGATAAAAATAGTTCTTCACTTACTAAATACAGTTTATTATTTATTATTTTTTCAGTTTCATTTGTTATTTTATCTTTTAATGATTGCAATTTATTTTCAATAATTTTGTAATTATGGATTAAATATTCACTATTTCCATCTATTATAGATTTATTAAGTTTGTATATTTTAGCTTTTTTATAGCTAACAACTTCATTCTTAAAATAAATAGTTTTATTTTTAATATAGAATTTTTCACCTACAAAGATATCTATTGAATCAAAGTTAATTAAATCTAATAAAATTGAAAAAGGAGAAGCATCAATATTTCTATTTAATACACTAAAAAAAAGCCCATTATCAAGTTGCAAATTTATAGCTTTATTAAACTTTGAATGTACCGTCCCATTTAATACTGTTATTTCTTTTGTATTAGGATTTAATTTTCTATAAAGTTTATCATGTATTAGTAATGCTTCTCTCATATATTTCTCTCAATTATAAAGTTATAGTAGTTCCTGTTTTACCCTCTATCCCAAGAGCTGCCTTTTCTAATGATGTTATAAGCGAGGTTCTACCTGCTTTTGAGCTACTAAATTGTATAGCTGCTTCAACTTTTGGTTTCATTGAACCTTCTGCAAACTCTTTATCATCAATATATTTTTTCGCTTGTTCTACACTTATTTCATCTAACCACTCTTGCTCAGGTGTCCCAAATTTTATTGCAACCTTGTCTACTGCAGTAAGCACAACTAATACATCTGCATCCACTAATTCTGCAAGTTTAGCTGTAGTGAAATCTTTATCTATTACAGCTGGCACACCTTCTAAATGGTTATTTACCTTAACAACCGGTATTCCTCCGCCACCGCCTGCTATAACAATAGCACCTGAATTATATAGAAGATTAATTGATTCTTTTTCTACTATATCAATAGGTTTTGGTGAAGGTACAACTCTTCTGTATCCTCTTCCTGAATCTTCAACAAAAACATATTTCTTTTCTTTTTCAAGGTTTTCAGCCTCTTCTTTAGTATAGAAAGCTCCTATAGGCTTTGTAGGATTTTTAAAAGCTGGGTCATTTTGATCTACTAAAGTTTGAGTTATTAATGTTGCTGTTGGAATATTTAATTTCCTTTTCTCTAATTCATTTTCTATTGCATTTTGTAAATGATAACCTATATACCCTTGACTCATTGCTCCGCATTCAGGAAATGGCATAGTTGGAACATTATCATTAATATTTGATGATAACTCCATTGCTAAATTAATCATTCCTACCTGTGGCCCATTTCCATGTGAAAGTATAACCTTGTTACCTTTTTCTACCAAATCCACTATTGATTCAGCTGTTAATTTCACAGCTTCTTTTTGTTCCTCCGGTGTGTTACCTAAGGCATTCCCCCCTAGCGCCAATACTACTTTCTTCATATATTCTCCTTATATAATGTATTTAGGTTGTTAAAGGTAACCCATAATCCTTTTTCGACTAAATATTATTCAGTTTTACTGTATAATATTGTTATTAGATAGAGTGTACTCGTTTTCTCCTTGGGATTTAATCTCGTACTTGAAAGAGTGAGTCCTCTAATCTTTTAACTGTTTACGAATAAGTTAGATGTTGACCCTTCCAGGGTACTTCGGATTTACCATAAGGCAGTAACGTTATTAGATTTTGAGGTGTCTATCTAAAATATTATTTCTGAGGTATTTTATGTTTTATTTAGGTATTGATATTGGTAAAAATACTCATGTAGCTTCTTTAATTGATGATAAGAAAAAAGTTATTTTTAAAGCTTTTTCTTTTTCAAATTCTATTAATGGTGCTGAAAGTTTAATCTGCAAATTAGAATCTTTCAAAAATGAACTTGAAATTGGTATGGAAGCTACAGGTCATTATTGGTTGTCTATATACTCATATCTTGTTGAAAAAAAATTCACTGTTCATGTTATTAATCCAATCCAAACTGATGGTTGGAGACAAGGTATTGAAATTAGAAAGAGAAAAACTGATATTATCGATTCTCTTTTAATAGCCGATCTTCTTCGCTATGGAGATTTTGTTGAAACTTCTCTTTCTAACGAGGATTATTTATCTTTAAAAAACCTTTCCAGATTCAGGTCTTATCTTGTATCCTCAATTGCTGATCTTAAAAGAAAGACTATTGCTCTTTTAGACCAAGTTTTCCCTGAATATGCTTCTTCTTTTAGCAATATTTTTGGTAAGACTTCTAAAGAAATACTTTCAACTTTCTCTACCCCTTCAGATTTTGAAGATATCAATTCTGAAGATTTACAATCTTTTTTAGACAGTGTTTCTAAAAAGAAGTACGCTTCTAGGAAACTTGAAGAACCTTCTAAGAAAGCTTCTAAATCTTTTGGCATTAATTTCTGCATGGATTCTTTCAGCCTACAAATCAAAATGCTTATTGAACAAATTTCTTTTATTCAAAACCAAGTTTTAGATGTTGAAAAAGAAATTGAAATTTTACTTGAAAAACTAAACTCTTCAATTACTACCATTCCAGGTATTGGTTCTGTTAATGCTGCTACAATATTAGGCGAGATTGGAGATATTAAAAGATTTTCTAACCCTTCAAAGCTTGTTGCTTACGCAGGTCTTGATTCTAGTATTTCTCAGTCCGGAGAATTTGAATCCACTTCTAATCATATGACTAAAAGAGGCTCTCCATACCTTAGACGTGCTTTGTATCAATCTGCTCTTAGAGCTGAATTTTGCGACTCGGTTTTTTCTGCTTATTATCAAAAAAAAATCAGTGAAGGAAAGCATCATCTAGTAGCTACTAATGCTGTTGCTAGAAAGCTTTGTCATACTATTTTTGCTGTGTTAACAAAAAATGAACCCTATCAAGAACAAAGTTAGTTTTGTTTAATTGTAAATTACAATCTAAAAATGAAAAACGTTGCTAACCCTATTTTTTTAGTCTTAAATTCTAGGGGATTTTTTCATGCTTATTTTTATTCAGTTTTTATCAATATCAATCCTTATATTTTTTTCGTTTAACCTCTTGACTTTTAATAGTTAGTCTCTCATTTATTTTATTTTTATTGTAAAATATTAATATATAAAAATATTTTACTTGTATTAATTTTAATATATTTTTATATAAAATGCAATGACAAAAATTTCATAAGCTTTGAAATTTATTTTTATAGGGAAGATATAGCTATGGATCTGAAATTAAAATTAAAAAATTTAAGAATTAAATATAATTATTCTCAGGAAAATATTGCTGAAGTTCTAGATATTAGTGTAAGACAATATCAAAGAATTGAAAATGGGGATAATAAACCTAGTCTTGATGTGTTAATGAATTTATCAAAAATTTACAATAGAAATTTGATAAATGACTATTTATTATCTAATGATAATTCTTATTTATATATTAAAGAATTAGAACTAGAATTGAAAGATATAATTTTTAATATAGATAAATTAAAAATATTCATAAATAAAATTCAATAGATAGATAATGATCTATTTTACAGTAAAAAAAGATTTAAGAGCGAAGAAGAAATGTATAAGGCATTTTAAATAGCTTAAGAACAAATAATATAGCAAGAAGAGTATTGTCATTTAAGACACCAAACGAAATGGTTGAAATTTATTTCAAAAAGGCAGCATAATGCTACAAACAATGCCTATCCCTGTCAAGGTACGCTTTGCTTTTCTCCTTGAGAGAAATATACATTGTTTGTTAATTATAATTATGCCTTTTGAAAATATTATTAGTTTGCTTTCTTGTCACATATGTTTGACAATCCTAGAAAATTCCAATTATTTGATATTCATACCAATTGAATATCAAATAATATTGTGATAAACTTTAGTTAAAATCTAAAATAATATTAAAATTTTAATGGGAGAATATCAATGAAAGAAAATCTAAAAGGCTCAAAACCTAATATTTTATTAATAATATCTGATGATCATGGATACGGGGATGTCTCATTTAGAGGTGTAAATGAAGATGTTAATACTCCTAATTTAGACAGATTAAGAGAATCTGGTATGCTTTTAGAACAAGGATATGTAAGTGCTCCAGTATGCTCTCCTAGTAGAGCTGGATTAATGTTTGGAGCATATCAACAAAGATGGGGTGCAAAATATTTTGGATCTGCAAAATTTGCTCCAGATAAATTTATGACAATTCCAGAAATATTAAAACAAGCTGGATACAATACTGGATATTTCGGAAAAGTACACTACGGACCAGATAAACCAGGAGATAGATCAAATCCTGATAAACATGGTTTTGATGAATCATTTTATGGGCTTGCAGCACTTGGATTTGGTAGATTAGATTATTTACAACATGAATTTAATGCCAAAGAAAAATATGGTGAGCAAGCAGTAGTTCACAATAAATTCACTCTATATGAAAATGGAAATCCTGTAGAATGCCATAATTTCTTAACTTATGAATTTGCTGATAGAACAATGAAATTTATCGAAGATCAAAAAAATAGTGAAAATCCATATTTTTGCATGTTAACATTTAATGCAGTACATAATTTTACTTGGCAATTACCAAAAGAAGAACTTGAAAAAAGAGGTTTGCCAATATATGAAGATTTTAATCCAGATGAAGTTGAATATGTAGATTGGTATGATGGAGTTATTATGCCAAATTTACCAAATGGAAGAAAATATTATTTAGCTCAATTAGAATTGATGGATGAAAAAATCGGTGAAGTTTTAGATAAAATTGAAGAATTAGGTCAAAGTGAAAATACATTAATAATTTATATGACTGATAATGGCGGATCGCCTTGCAACTACGGCAACAATTCCCCATTAACCGGTACAAAATATACATTATTTGAAGGTGGAATTAGAGTTCCTTTTATAGCGTCATGGAAAAATGTTATTAAACCAAACTCTATATCATTAAATCTTTCATCTTCGTTAGATTTATTATCCACTTTTGCATATCTAGCAGATGCAAAAATACCTGAATGTAACTACAATGATGGTGTAAATTTAATTCCTACTCTTTTAGGAGAAAAAGGTGGACATGATTTACTATATTTTGACACAGGATTTCAATATGCCGTTCGAGATAATGAATGGAAATTTATTGGAAATGATACCGAAGAATCTAAAAAAGCTAGAGAAGAACTATTAAAAATAGAACATGCCGATATAGGTTCAGATAATAGATTATATAATATTTTAGAAAATGTAAATGAAGATATTAAATTTAATAAAATCGCAGAAAATCAATCAAAAGTTGATGAATTATTGTTTAAGTTTAATGAATGGAAAAAAGATATTGATGAGTCTAAAAATAAAATTGAAAATATTCATAAATAATATAAAAAATGGGACTGTTTCAAAATAAGAAATAGTCCTTAAATTACAAAAATTTAATAAAAATATAAAACTAAGGGGCATCTGCAAAAATAATTAAATATTTGCAACAGCCTCTTTTATTTATATTTCCAATTCATATTTATATTTTATTAATAAGAATTGGTGTTATTACCTTGATTTTTCATTTCTTTTTATGATTTTCACTTTTAGAATGGTGTAAATTTTATTACTCAACCCATTCCATTGTAAGTTTAGTTCTTTTGAATGGTATAAATTTTATTACTCAACCCATTCCATTGTAAGTTTAGTTCTTTTGAATGGTATATAAGTCCTTATTAAAATCACTTCTTTTTTTATTAATATTAAATTGAATGGTATAAATCTTATTTTCCTTTCAATTCCTTTTTCTATTATTTAGTTTGGAATGGTACTTTTATATTTTTTTTATCCATACTTTTTTTATTACTATTAAATTGAATGGTAAATCTAAAACTTCAATGTAAAAATTATCTCAGTTTTTAGAAATTAAATTTTCTCTAAAACTCAAAGAAATTTCATCTAAAAAATTTATCTTAAATTGATGTATTCCTTGTTCACTTTTTAGCTTATTATATGCATTTTCTCCGCAATTTTTTACAAAGTGGCAAGCTGATTCTGCTATATCATGAATATCATATTTATCATTGTTTGCTCCGATAAATGTTGCTAAAAGACATGAACTCATACATCCAGTACCTGATACTTTACTCATTAAGACATTTCCACCAGTTATTGTTGAGGTATTATTAGGACTGAATACTAAATCTTGTTTACCTGATGCTATTAATAGTGTATCTAATTTTTGGGATAATTTTTGCAAAGTTTCTATATTAGATTTTTAAGTTTCTTCATAACTTTGGCTGTCTACTCCGATTGTAGTGTTTTCATTTTTTGCAAGTGCTAATAGTTCAGACATACTTCCTTTAATTACACTAATTTTATTTTTTTCTAAAAGATTTAATAAAAATTTTCTTCTAAATGAAGATGCAGCTAGCCCAACAGGATCAATAACAATTGGTATATCTAGTTTTGTTGCTTTTTTACACACAAGTTCTATTTCATTAAAATTTTCTGTAGTTCCAAAATTTACCAGTAAACATGATGCATTTGATACTATTTCTTCAACTTCATATATACTATGAGCCATAGTAGGACTTGCTCCCAAATATGAGATCACATTAGCACAGTCATTAATAGTAATTACATTTGTATTACAGTGAATTAATGGTTTTTCTTTTCTAATATTTAATAAAATATTTTCTGTTTTTTCATCAAATATCATTTTTTCCTTCTTTAATTCTATTTAACACTCCTGTTTTTTGCATAGCATTTACTACAACTACAGCAATAATAGTTACTACTGAAGTAGAAATTAAAAATGGAATAACAAATGTAAATAATGATACTTTTAAATTTCCCATAATGAATGCTGCGACAGGAAACGAAACTAGACCCCCGATTATTCCTGTACCAAAAACTTCTCCGAAATATGCAAAAATGTATTTTTAGTTTTTTAATAAAGTAATCCCGCTAATAAAGCTCCAACCAAACTTGCTGGAAATGCTAATAATGTTCCTAATCCTGAAATATTTCTAATCCTGAAATATTTCTAATCCTGAAATGTTCCTAATCCTGAAATGTTTCTAATAAATGAAGCTATAAATGCTCCTGCTAAAGCCCACCAAGGTCCTAAAATTATTGCTGATAAAACATTTATAAGATGTTGAATAGGTGCTGCTTTTGACCCAAATACAGAAACCCTAAAAGTAGATCCTACAACTGCAATCGCAGCAAATATCGCTGTCAATGTCAGTTTTTTTATATTGATAGTTTTCATCATTCCTCCAATTTATTTATTACTTATCTTTCTATAAATCAATTCAAATACAACACATAATATCATAGTAATTATAATATCCAAAATGGTACTTCCTATTAATATATCTTTATTTAGTAAATATCTATAAATTAAAAATCCGCATAACCATGTTATTACACTTTTTGTATTTATAATTTTAGAATGATGATTATTTTTTAT
>NZ_JBFNGB010000017.1:0-40204 GCF_046035835.1 Helcococcus bovis | reverse complement strand
TTAAGTATGATAGTTTTTTTGATTTTTGTTAAAAATATCATACTTACCATTAAAGTTAATAAAATAGGTATGATTGAAAAATCAGTGTGCATGCAAAATCTTCATACTTATATATAATATGGAGAAAATATGTATGAAGAAAAGTTAAATTATGGTTAGCAATATTCATACTTATTTAGATAATCTGTTTGGTATGTATGAGATAATGGAGGTAATGATATAAAATCATTCATACTTAAATTATAGACATGATAATAAAGTATGAAAAAAATATAAAATCAATGAAATTACCATCATACTTAAATTAAAAATCTAAAGTAAAAGTATGAAAATCTGCTGGTTAAATAACAAAAATGAAATAAAAATTTTTTAACAAATAGGGTATAATAAAGATAGCTATATTTTAGGAGGATTATATGAAAAATATTTTAGCGTTAAATTTAGGAAGTGGGACAATAACATTTATTGTTATTGCTGTAATAGTTGTATTTTTAGTATTATTTGTAATTTCTATTTATAACAAACTTGTAGTTTTAAGAGAAAATGTAAGAAATGCAATGAGTCAAATAGCAACACAAATAGAATCAAGATGGGATGTTATTACAAATCTTATTGGTGCCACATCCAAGTATTCTGAACATGAAGCAAATACTTTAAGAGAAGTTATTGGAATGAGAACAGGAGTTAATAGAAATTCTTCAGCTTCTGAAGTTATAAAAGATGACCAATTATTCCAACAAGCAATGGATAGAATAAATGTAGTTGTAGAATCTTATCCAAATTTAAAAGCGGACAGTTTATACATAAATACAATGAACAATGTAGACAAATACGAAAATAATGTTAGAAATGCAAGAATGATTTTTAATGATACAGTAACAAAATATAATAGAGAAATTTTAATGTTTCCGAAAAATATTTTTGCAGGTATTTTTGGATTCCATCAAGAAGAATATTTTAAGCATTCTGAATCAAAAGCAAATATGCCACAATGGTAAAATTTATGAAAAAAATAGTTGCACTGACTTTAGTGTTTTTAATGCTATTTGCTAATATATCTTTAGCAAATAGCATTGATACTATAAACATTAAAGCAGAGATAAAAAAAGATGGATCTGTTATGATTACAGATCATAGGATATTTCAAGCAGATAGTGGGACAGAACATTATATATCATTAGGAAATTTGGGAGATTCTATAATCACTGATTTCAAAGTATTGGATGAAAATAATAAACTTTTAGAAGAAGTTGAAAAATGGGATGTAAATGCAAGCAGAGAAGAAAAAGCAGGAAAATATGGAATTAACTTCACTTCAAAAGGTGTTGAACTTTGCTTCGGTATTGGAGAGCTTGGAAGAAGAGAATTCACAATACAATATCGAGTTACAAATTTTATTAAAAATTTAAATGATGGAAATCAGACATTTTATTGGAAATTTATAAATGAGGATATGGATCCTATAAGTTTTGTAAATATTGAAATCACAAATGAAATTGGTTATAAATTTGAAGCGCCAACAACAAGAATATGGGGGTATGGATATAAAGGTCAAACTGCAATAACATCAGACAAATTAACAGCAACAACTGATAAAAATGATCCTTCAATAAATTATATGGTAGTTTTAGGGATTTTTGATGGAAAAGTATTTGACAGTCAATCAAAATTAGATAAAAGTACTGATCAATTAATTGAACAATCAAGACAAGGTTCATTTATTTATAGAAAAGATGGATCTAAACAATACTATAAAAATCAAAAAGATGGATCTAAACAATACTATAAAAATCAAAAAGATGGATCTAAACAATACTATAAAAATCAAAAAGATAATGGTGGACTTTTTAAATTTATTTTGAAAATAGTAGTTGTTTTGACTGGTGCGGTTAGTTTAACTATATCAAAAAGAAGAAAAAATAATTTAAAATTTGTTGAAACTGATAACTTAGATTATTATAGAGATTTACCTGATGAAGACTTTTTAATATCAGATTACTTGGTAGCGGAGGCAAATGTACAAAGCATTATATCAGCATTGCTCTTAAAATGGATTGTTGAAGAAAGACTTGTAAATGATAAAGTTGAAGAAGGATTTATTTTCAAAAAAGAGAAAAATGTATTTAAAATTAATTTTACAGATACAAAACTATTTGATTCACAAGTTGAAGAGGATTTTTGGAATATTGTTATAAGAGCGTGCGGTAAAGACGATGTACTTACTCAGTCAGAATTAAATTCATACATTAAAAATCATAGAAGTACATTTAATACATGGATGGAAAGTATAAATAAAACATCCAAGAAATATCTAATTAGAAATAATTATGTCAAAGCACAAGAAAAAAAATCATTTTTTGGATCAACAATATATGAAAGAACTGAAAAAGGTATTAATTTACAAAAACAAATTTATGGATTAAAAAAATATTTACTTGATTTTTCATTATTAAATGAAAGAGATGTAAACTATGTTAAGTTATGGGATAAATACATGATTTGGGCTGCATATTTAGGCATCACAAAAGAAGTATACGAACAATTTAAGGTTGTAGACCCTCAATTTGAGCAACAAGTATACTATAATCCAGCTACATTTATATATATTAATTCGATATCAAATTCTGCATATAACTCAAGTATTCAAAGTTCATCAAGCGGATTTGGTGGATCATCATTTGGCGGCGGTGGAGGCGGTTCATTTGGTGGAGGATCTGGTGGTGGAACTAGATAAAAATAAGCATATAGGGAAAGTGCAGATACTAAAACTAGACAAAGTAGTGGTGGAACTTGATAAAAATATTTAACTACTACCAACAAGCTCTACACATAAAAATAAAAACTATTACAAACTAAAAAGAAATTGTCTGTAATAGTTTTTATTTAATTTTATTTAACAATCTAATAATTTAGCTGTATAATAATATTGAAATAATAATGGAGGATTTTAATGAAAACATATTACAAAGCAGATAAGATTTTCACTGAAAATAAAATAATTGATAATGGGTTTATGGTTGTTGAAAATGGAAAAATTGTTGAATTCTTAAATGAATATGATGGAGAATTTGTTGATTTTGGAGATAAATATATTGCTCCAGGATTAGTAGATACCCACGTACATGGATATAAGGATGCTGATGTTACAGATGCTGTAGAAGGGGCATTAAATGTTATGTCTGAAGGAGTTTTGCAAATGGGTGTAACATCATTCTTACCTACAACACTTACATCATCTGTTGAACAATTAAATAAGGCATTAGAAGTTATTGGAAAAGAATATAAAAATGTTAAGGGTGCTAAAGTTAAAGGCATTTTTATGGAAGGTCCATATTTTACTGAAGAATTTAAGGGAGCACAAAATCCTGCATATATGTCCGATCCAAGTGTTGAACAGTTGAGAAAATGGCAAGAAATTTCAAATAATATGGTTAGAAAAATTGCTGTTGCACCAGAAAGAAAAGGAGTTCCAGAATTTACTAGAGAAGCTAGAAAAATGGGAGTTTATGTAGCGTTAGGACATTCAAATGCAACATATGAAGATGCTATAAATGCTGTAGATGCAGGAGCTAATATATTTGTACATTTATATAACGGAATGAGGGGCTTACATCATAGAGAACCAGGTATGGTGGGAGCTGCACTACAATCTGATGCTTATGCAGAGTTGATTTGTGATGGACATCATGTAAATCCTAAATCAGTTGAAATAGCTGTTAAAGCTAAAGGACATGAAAAAATCGCATTGATTACTGACTGTATGAGAGCGGGAGGAATGCCTGATGGACATTATAAATTAGGGGAATTTCCTGTTACAGTTAAAGAAGGAACTGCAAGATTGGATTCCGGAAGTTTAGCTGGTTCTATACTTGACTTAATTGATGGTGTAAAAAATGTTTATAACTGGAATATAGCTACTCTTAAAGAGGCTATAGACATGGGGTCTAAATATCCAGCAAGATCTGTAGGTTTAGATAATGAATGTGGTGTTTTACAAATTGGAAGAGATGCAGATTTTATAGTTTTAGATAAAAATCTTACATTATTAAGAACATTTGTAGATGGTGAACTAAGATATCAAAAATAATTAAGGAGAATTTATGTTTGGCTTATCAAAGGATGAATGGAAAAATTTAGATGGTTTATATACTGCTTCTGAAATTTATCAACAACCAAGATTGTGGAATGAAGTACCAAAAATTTTAGAAGATAGAAAAGAAGAAATAAAATCTTTTTTAGAGAATGTTTTATCTAAACAAAATCTACAAATTATTTTTACAGGAGCTGGTACATCAGCATATACGGGAGATTTTATTACTCCATATTTAAATAAAAAATCAGGACACAAGTTTAAGTCAATTGCTACAACAGATATTGTAACAAATCCTGAAATGTATTTAGATAAAAATATACCAACGTTATTAGTAAGTTTTGCACGTTCTGGAAATAGTCCTGAATCAGTTGCTACAGTTAATTTAGCAAATAAAGTAGTTAAAGAAATATATCACTTAGTTATTACATGTAATAAAGATGGTAAACTTGCTGAATATGCAAAAAATGATGAAAATGCTTTAGCAATTATTCTTCCTGAAGAATCAAACGATAAAGGTTTTGCGATGACAAGCTCATTTTCTTGCATGGCACTTACTGCTACATTAATATTTGATAATAATTATTCTAAAGAAGAATTGAATAAAACTGTTGAAACAGCTTCAAGTATGTTGAATAATATTGAAGAAAAATTAAATCCAATACTTAATTTTGATTTTAATAGAATTGTATATTTGGGTTCAGGTTCATATCATGGACTTTCAAAAGAAGCTTCATTAAAATTATTGGAATTAACAAGAG
Source organism: Helcococcus bovis (assembly GCF_046035835.1). Classification (NCBI taxonomy): domain Bacteria; kingdom Bacillati; phylum Bacillota; class Tissierellia; order Tissierellales; family Peptoniphilaceae; genus Helcococcus; species Helcococcus bovis. Next base: position 35,353 of record NZ_JBFNGB010000017.1, on the reverse strand, counting down.
GAAAAGTTGTTGGATATTATGAAAGTAGCTTAGGTTTTAGACATGGACCAAAATCAATAATAGATGATAAAACTGTTGTTTTAGTATTTCAATCAAATAATGAGTATGCTTTAGATTATGATAAGGATATATTAAAAGAAATGTATCATGATGAAGGTAACCATAAAGTTGTATCTATTGGTAGAAATGAAGATGTAAGAGAATACACACATTTTTATTTAGATGTTCCTGTTGAAAATTTAGAAAATGATGTATTTTTAGGATTATTGTATGTTTTATATGCTCAAGTGTTTAGCTTGTTGGCATCTATAAAAAACGGAATAAATCCAGATAATCCAAATCCATCAGGAGCAGTAAATAGAGTTGTTAAGGGTGTTATAATTCACGAATATTAAAAAAAACGCCGCCGGCTCAAGTTGATGTTAAGCGCAACTTGAGCCAGCGGCTCCTTATTTAAAACTATTTAATATATTTAACTAATTCATTATAAATAACTTCTTCATCATTTGTTGATACAAATAAATCAACTATTTCAGGTTTCTTTAATAATGTAGCTAAACCAGATAAAATTCTTAAGTGGTTATTACCTTTACCTGCTGAGGCGATTAGTATTTCGGCTTTGTTTCCATTTCCAAAATCAATACCATCTTTGAATTGTAAAAATACAATACCAGATTGAATAATTAATTGTTGTGATTCTCTGTCACCATGAGGAATTGCAACACCATAATCCATATATGTTGTTAATAATTCTTCTCTATGTAACATTGATTCTACATATCCATCAGCTACATATCCAGCTTCAAGTAATTTATTTCCTGCTAATCTGATAGCTTCTTCTTTTGTTGTAGATTGTAAATTTAAAAATATATTTTCTTTTTCTATTGCTATATTTGCCATTATTCCTCCTAAAACTTGCTATTTAATTATAACACTCTTTTTTAATAATTAAAAATTTTATTTGTTTTAATTATTTGGTATAATAAACTTAAAATAAAGCTAAAGGGGAGAAATTATGAAGTGGCAAGGTAGGAGAGAAAGTGATAATGTAATAAAATCTAGTGGAGGAGGGTCTTTAGGTAGAGGTGCAATGCTAGGTGGACTAGGATTAACTGGTACGCTTATAGTTGTTGTAATTTCATTACTTTTAGGACAAAATCCATTGAATTTATTAGGAGATATAACTAGCACACAACAGCCACAAACTAGACAATCTGAAAAATATACCCCAAGAAATGCGGAAGAAGCAGAATTAGAAAAGATGCTTTCAGTTGTGTTTGCAGATTTAGAAGATGTATGGACAGATATTTTTAAGAGTCATCAACAATCATATAAAAAACCTTATTTACATTTGTATCAAGATACAGTAAGATCAGGTTGTGGAGTAGCTTCAAAAAATCAAGGACCATTTTATTGTGGAGCAGATCAGACTGTTTATATAGATGTTTCGTTTGCAAAACAATTAAGGACAACATTTGGAGCTAAAGGTGATTTTCCATTTGTGTATGTTTTAGCTCATGAAGTTGGACATCATGTTCAACAACAATTAGGTATTCTACAAAAAGTACAAGGACTAAGAGGAAGAGTTTCTTCAGTAGAATTTAACAAGCAAATGGTAAATTTAGAATTACAAGCTGATTATTTTGCTGGAGTATTTACAAATCATATTAAACAAAAAGGATATCTTGATTTAGGAGATATAGAAGAAGGAATGGCTGCTGCATCAGGAGTAGGTGATGATCGTATACAAGAGATGCAAGGTGGACAAGCTAATCCGGATACTTTCCAACACGGGACAAGTAAACAAAGACAAGAATGGTTTACACGTGGTGTTGAATATGGAGATATTGAACACGGCAATACATTTGAATTAGTTAATAATTAAAGTAAGGTAGTGTTACAATAAATTATATTTAAATAAAGTACAAAGGAAAGCAATAGATTTCAATATTTAGTGCTTTCCTTTAATTTTTAAATTTGGATGCAGATATTGAGGGGTATCTCAGTTTTATATAAATACTTAAAATAAAAACTACTGCAAATAATCGCAGTAGTTTAATTTCATAAATTATTTTTTGATTTCCATTATTTCAGTTTTTCCAGCAACTACATCACCAGTTTTCTTTTCTAATCCTTTAATTTCTTCCATATTTGTTATAACTACAGGAGTTTCTGTTGGATATCCATTTTCCTCTAAGTAGTTTAAGTCAACTTCTACAAGTTTATCACCTGCATTTACTTTCTTTCCTTCTTTTACAAATACTTCAAATCCTTTTCCTTTTAGTTCTACAGTATTCATACCAATATGTATAAGAATTTCAACACCTTTTACGTTTATTCCCAAAGCATGTTTTGTGTGAAATACTTGAATTATTTTACCTTCAACAGGGGACACAACTGTACCTTCTGTTGGTTTAATTGCAACACCATCACCTAAAAATTTTTGTGAAAAAGTAATGTCTTCTACTTCTGTAATATCAACAAGTTTACCTGTCATAGGTGCAACTAATTTAATTTTTTTACTAAATAATCCCATTTTTTCCTCCTCAGATTTTATTTGTAAAAATCTATTTCATGTTTATTTTACCATATTCAATAAAAAAATGTAAATATATGCTAAATTTGTATTTTTCTTATGTTATAATATTTTATATATATCAAATAGGAGAATTACATGTTTTTTTATTTATTTGGAAGAAAATCATTAATTGAAAAAATTAAAATAGCTGATTTACTACTTTCTCTAGGGGGAAAAGAGAATATATTGGATCATGAGATTTGCACTTCTAGAGTACGGCTTCAAATATTGAATCCTTTTAAGCTTGATGAAAATATGTTAAAAAAATGTAATTTACCTGGATATTCAATTCCGGAAGAAAATAAGATTCATTTGATAATTGGACCTGATGTAGAAAAATTTTATGAGAAATTAAAGACGTATATATGATATAATTGACTAGATGTAGAAAAATCCTTTATTGGAGGAATTATGAGATTAGATAAATTTTTAAAAAATGCAAGAATTATAAAAAGAAGAACAGTTGCAAAAGAAGCAGCGGAATCTGGTAGAGTTAAGGTAAATGATAAAATTGCAAAACCTGGAGTAGAAATTTCTGTAAATGATATTGTAGAAGTTACATTTGGGAATAATATAGTAAAATTTGAAGTATTGCAAATAATTGAAAATCCTAAAAAAGATGATGCTGAAAAAATGTTTAGGGTAATATCATGAGAAAAGATATAAAAAAAAGAAGTATTAAGAGAAAAATGTTATCTGATCCTAAAAAGATTAACATTTTATTTTACATTTTAACAGCTTTAATGATTATTTTATTTGTTTTTTTTATTGGACAAAAAAGACAAATTTCTGTACTTAAGCAAAATACTAATAAACTTGTATTAAGAGAAAAAGAATTGGAAGAAAATATTTCAAAACTTAAATTAGAGATAGAAAATTCTAATTCATTAGAATATATTGAAAAAAAAGCAAGAGAAAATTTAGGAATGATAAAAAAAGGGGAAAAAATTTATACTGATGATGAAAATAGTATAAATACTGTCCCTAAAGAATCTTCTAACGAACAAGATTCGTCTCAAGATACAAAAGAGACTAATAAAGAAACACTAAAAGAGACAAAGCGAGAAAATTAGGAAATTATATGAAAATTGATGGGAAAATTATTGATATAATTAAAAATAATAATGTTTTAGTCGGAGTTTCTGGGGGAGTGGATTCGGTAGTATTACTTCATTTATTAGTTAAATTAAAAAAAGAATATGAATTTAATATCGAAGTGGCACATTTTAACCATGTTACTAGAAATGGTGAATCAGATATTGATGAAAAATTTGTAAGAGATATTTGCGAAAAATTTAATTTGAAATTTTATTCTGAAAAGATTTCTATGACAGAATTTTCAAGTAAAAATAAGATATCTGAAGAAGAAGCTGGAAGGATATTAAGACATAAATTTTTTAATAAAATTTTAGAATCAAAACCAGATAAAGAAATATGGTATTTGGCTTTGGCGCATAATTTAGATGATCAAGTCGAGACTATATTTATGAGAATCTTTAGAGGTACTGGTATAAAAGGTCTTGAGGGAATGCATCTAATAGATGATAAAATTATTAGACCTTTGCTTAATTTTACAAAAGAAGAAATATTAAAATGTGCTGAGATAAACAACTTAGAATTTCATCAGGATTATACAAATTTTGAAAATATTTATACAAGAAATTCTATCAGAAATGAATTAATTCCACTAATAAGGGATAAATATAGCAAAAATATTTATGATTCAATTAAAAATTTGTCACAATATTCTACAGAATACAACGATTATGTTGAAAAAACTTTAATGGATAAGATTAATAAATTTAAGATAGAGTACACATTGCAGTATACTAAAATATATAAAAAAGATATTTTTGAATTATCAAATTTTGAAAGAAATATTTTTTTAAGAAATGAGATAGATAGATTAAATAGAAGTAATTATGATTTTACTAAAAATCATTATAAGGAAATTGGAAAAATCATCGACTCTTCCAAAGGCGTTGATGTTGTAATAAATGATATAATATTTTATAATTCATTTGATTATTTTATTATTAGAAAATATCAAAATATCACTGAAGAGCTTAATTTTACAGTTAGAGAAGATAATATTTTTTTTAATAATTATCAAATCATTTTTAAAAAGAATGAAAGTAATAACAAATCATTGAAAGTTAATTTTGGAGATAGTATAAAAATTAGAGTTAGGAAAAATGGAGATAAAATATTAATAAACGGAAGACTAAAAAAAGTGAAAGATTTTTTAATTGATAAGAAAATAGATAAATTTGAAAGAGATATTTTGCCTATAATAGAATTAAATGGCGAAATTATAATGATATCAAATTTATATAAAAAAGAAATAGATAATAAAGGTGAAATTACAATAAAAATAAAGGAGAAATAATGAATAGAAGAAGACAAAGTTTTATGTCGTTTTTAATGCCAGTATTATTAATTATACTTATATTTTCATATATTGGGGATATATTTAATACATCAAATAATATTGGAATTGGTGATCTGGTAAAAAATATCAGTTCAAATAAAGTAAAGAAAATAACTACAAAAGGTTCAAAAGTAGAAGGAGTATTGAAAGATAATACTACTTTTGTTTCAGAATTACCTGCGGAATTTCAAAATAATTTTTACGATAATTATTTGAAAAAAAGTGTAGATGCTGGAGAGCTTGAATATGAAGGGCTACCAACTGAAGGACCAAATTTATTTATTCAGCTTTTACCAACTATAATGTTATTAGGTGGAATGGCTGTTTTATGGTATTTATTTATGGCTAGGGGTGCAAATGGTAGCTCACAAGCTATGAAATTTGGTAAGAGTAGAGCGAAAATGAATCTTGAAAAAAATAATAAAATTACATTTGCTGATGTTGCAGGATTAAGAGAAGAAAAAGAAGAAATGGAAGAATTAGTTGACTTCTTGAAGAATCCTAAAAAATATGTACAACAAGGAGCAAGGATTCCTAAAGGGGTGCTTTTGGTAGGACAACCCGGTACAGGTAAAACATATATTTCAAAGGCAGTTGCTGGAGAAGCAAAAGTTCCATTTTACAGTATAAGTGGTTCAGATTTTGTTGAGATGTTTGTCGGTGTTGGTGCTTCAAGAGTAAGAGATATGTTTGCTGAGGCAAAGAAAAACGCTCCATGTATAATTTTTATAGATGAAATTGATGCAGTAGGACGTAAGAGAGGATCAGGTTTAGGTGGTGGTCACGATGAAAGAGAGCAAACACTTAACCAATTACTAGTAGAAATGGATGGTTTTGAAAAGAATGAGGGTATCATTATGATAGCTGCAACTAATAGACCAGATATTTTAGATCCTGCATTATTAAGACCGGGAAGATTTGATAGAACTATACAAATTGGTATGCCTGATGTAAGAGAAAGATATGAAATTTTACAAGTTCATACAAGAAATAAGAAATTGTCACCAAGTATTGATTTAGAAAATATAGCTAAATCAACAGCTGGATTTTCACCCGCTGAACTTGAAAACTTAACAAATGAAGCAGCATTATTAGCTGCTAGAAAAAATCAAGAGTTTATTACACCTGATTTGATGGACGAAGCTGCAATAAGAATAATGGCTGGTCCAGAAAAGAAATCTAAAGTTGTAATTGAAAGAGAGAGAAAACTTACTGCTTATCATGAAGCAGGACATGCTGTTACTGCTCAATTCTTAAAAGATTTGGATCCAGTTCATATGATAACTATTGTACCTAGAGGGCAAGCTGGAGGTTTTACAGCATATCTTCCTGATGAAGATAAAACTTTTAGAACTAAAGGTGAAATGAAAAATAGAATAATTGCTTTATTGGGTGGTAGAGCTGCAGAAGAAATTGTATTAGATGACATTTCTACAGGAGCTTCAAATGATATCGAAAGAGCTACACATATTGCTAGAGCAATGATTAAAATTTATGGAATGAGCGACATTCTTGGACCGGTTCAATATGATGATGCTAGTGGAAATGTATTTCTTGGAGGAAACAATTATTCAAAAGGCGATCATTATTCAGAACAAACAGCTGTTGAAATTGATAAAGAGGTTACTGATATTATAAAAACAGCATATGTTAAGGCTAAAGAATTAATTGTGGAACATAGAGATTTATTGGAAGAGTTAGCTCAAGAATTATTGAAAAAAGAAACTATTAGAAAAGATGAATATATAGAAATAGTCAAAAAATATGATGAAAATTTTAAGGAAGAAGAAATTTCATTAACACAAGATAATCAAAATTAATTATAAAGGAGGAATATATGTTTTTAACACAAGCACAAGATGCTGGCGGAATTAATTCATTTATTTATATTTTATATGGTGGATTAATAATGTTTTTCATTTACAAATTCTATAAACAGCACGCAGCTGCAAAAAGTGCTAAGGGCGAGGTTTTTAAGTTTAGAAAAGATGTTAACAAGATAATGATATTGTTGACAGTTCTTATTACTGCTTTTGGAATCTACAATATATTCACTGGACAAGTTGCTTCAGGGGTAATAATGTTGATTTTAATTGTAATTTTAGGATTTGAATATACATCACCAAATGTTTTTGCAGAAAATGGATTTGTAATTGATGGAAAATTTGTAGAATGGCATGAAGTGAAAAAATGGGGATTTGATGTTGAAAGAGGCGAACTTTTAGTTAGATTCAAAAAAGAATTTGAAGAAAAACAAGGAGTTTTGAGAATTGCAAAAAAAGATATTAAATCTGTTGAAGATTTATTTAGAAAATATAAATTAAAAAAATAAAAATAGAATATAAAAAATTGACTGGTATCTTTTAAGAACTAGATCGGAGGAAAAAATGAATAATAAAACACAAAATATCACTTTATTAGGGATATTAACATCAATAATTATAATTATGACTGCAGTACCAGGGTTAGGATTTATACCGATAGGATTAGTAAATGCAACTATCATTCACGTTCCTGTAATAATTTTAGCGATAGTTAAAGGACCAAAAATGGGTGCTATTTTAGGGATTATATTTGGACTTTCATCTATGGCAAATGCTTTTTTAAGACCAACTCCCACATCATTTTTATTTATGAATCCAATTATAGCGATAGGACCTAGAATTTTAATTGGTGTATTATCAGGATATAGTTTTATATTTATAAAGAAATTATTAAAAAATGATAGCATTTCTGCTGGATTAGCAGCAGGTATTGGTTCAATGACTAATACTGTAGGAGTATTAGGATTAATTTATATAATTTATGCACAAAGATATTTAGAAGTGACAAAAATAGATGGACAAAATGCTTTTAATGTTTTACTAGGTGTTGCAGGTGGACAAGGTGTTATTGAAATGCTTGTGTGTATAGCAATTGTAATACCTATTGCTACAATTTTATTAAAACTAGATAGAAGAGGAATTTTATGATATTAATCATAGATATAGGAAATACCAATGTTGTATTAGGTATTTATAAAGATAATAAAAAAATAAATAGTTGGAGATTAGAAACTAGACAGACAAAAACAATGGATGAATACGGTTCTCAGATAGAATCTATTTTATTACATGAGGGGATATCCGTAAATGATATAAAAGATGTAATAATTGGATCGGTAGTTCCAACGCTACAAAATACATTTAAGTTAATGTGTGAAAAATATTTAAATCATGAACCTATAGTAATTGGGGAAAATACTAGGACTGGAATGCCTATAAAGTATGAAAATCCTAAAGAAGTTGGGTCTGATAGAATCGCTAATTCTGTTGCGATGATAGAACATTATAAATTGCCGGCTATTTTAATTGATATGGGAACTGCTATTACATTTGATGTTGTAAGTGAGAAAGGAGAATATTTAGGTGGTGCAATAGCTCCAGGGATGAATATTGCTTCAAATGCTCTTTTTGAAAAGACATCAAAATTACCAAAAGTAGAATTTGATGTTCCTAAATCTTCAATTGGAAAAACAACTGAAGAAGCTATTAAGTCAGGACTTGTATATGGTTATGTTGGACTTGTAGATAATATTATAGAGCAAATCTTGAAAGATTTAGGAGTAAGTAAAGAAGATACATCTATAATTGGGACTGGTGGATATTCAAACTTAATTTCACAGATGTCAAGATATATTACAGAAACTGATAAAGATATTACTTTAGAAGGAATGAGATTAATATATGAAAAAACAAAGAGGAAGGCTTAATGAAAAAATCAAAGACAAAACTTAATTTAGTTGAAGGAAGCATTCTAAAAAAATTGGTATTATTAAGTGCACCTTTGATGGCTACATCTTTTGTAAATATGGCTTACAATATGACAGATGCAGCTTGGTTAGGCAGATTGGGGTCCGATTCGGTGGCAGCATCAGGATCGGCTCATTTTTTTGTTTGGATTGCAAGTGCATTGATTGGAATATCAAGAGTAGGGACAAGCATATTTGTTGCCCATGAATATGGTTCTAATAACAAAAATAGATTAAATAATACAATAAAAAATGGCATTGTTTTACTATTTTTAATTGTTTTAGCATATTCTTTATTCATTAATTTATTTGCTGGAAAACTGATTGGGATTTATAATTTAAATGAAAAAGTATCCTCTTTTGGTATAACATATTTAACCATATTTTCATATGGATTTATTTTTACTGGATTAAATATGTTATTTTCAAATATATATAATAGCTTAGGTAATAGTTTTTATCCTTTTGTAGCGAATGTTGTAGGATTAGTAATGAATATTATATTAGATCCAATGTTAATTTTTGGATTTGGACCTATTCCATCAATGGGCATAGCAGGAGCAGCATACGCATCCGTTTTTTCACAATTTATAGTTTTAATAATTTTATTAGTTGATATATTTAAGACTAAAAATGAAATTTATGAAGGGATATTTCACGGAATTATTTCATTTGAAGATTTATTATTGAAATTTAAAAAGGGATTTCCTGCTGGGCTTATGAGTATTACTCATGCAATTATATCTTTAAATTTAGCAAGATATACTTCATTTTATGGAACTAAACCGATGGCAGTTGCATCCGTAGGTGCTATAATCGAGTCAATAACGTGGATGACAACTGAAGGACTGCAAGGCGCTATTATTGGATTTGTTGGACAAAATTTTGGTGCGAAATTACATGATAGATTAAATAGAGTTATAAATACTTCTTTGAAAATTGTTTTTGCAATAGGTTTAATAGGTACGTTTGTACTAATAACATTTAGATATAGTTTATTTGGTTTGTTTATTCCAAATGAGCCAGATACAATAATTATAGGGGCTTCTTATTTATTAATTTTAGGAATGTCACAATTATTCATGGCAATGGAAATAGGAATCGCTGGTGTACTTAATGGTCTTGGAGAAACTAAATCTCCAGCAATTGTTTCTATGATATTTAATATTTTAAGGATTCCAATGGCTCTTATATTAATGCGATATTACCAATTTTATGGTATTTGGATTGCAATGACAATTTCTTCAATTTTTAAGGGAATATTTGCATATATTATGTTAATAAAGGAAAAACAAAAAGTTGAAAAAGTATTTGAATAATAAAAAATGGACTTTTGTAAAATTATGATATTTTGCAAAAGTCCATTTTTTATTTTTATTACATGGTAATTGTAAATTCAGTTCCTTTTCCTAATTCAGAATTTACATCTATTTTAAATCCTAATAGTTCAACATAAGTCTTCGTTATTGCTAATCCTAGACCTTGTCCGCTGACTTTTGTATTTCTAACATTGTCCACTCTGTAAAATCTTTCAAAAATATGAGGTAGATCGTCTTTACTTATCCCTATTCCGTTATCAGATATTGTAATAACAACTCGATTTGTAAATGATTGAAAAATGATTTCGATTTTACCATTTTCATTACTAGCTTTAATAGCATTTGATATTAAATTTGATATAATTTGCGTTAGTTTATCATAATCAGAATTTATAATTTTACCTTCATCAAAAATTTTGATTAATTTTAAATTCTTTTCTTTCAATAGTGGTTCAAAACTGGCAGATACATTTTCTAATAAATTAACTACGTCAAATTCTTCAACTTTTAATTCATTAAAGTTTTCTTTTTTGTTAAATGTTATTTCTAAATTTTCTATCATAGAACTAATTCTTCTAGTTTCAGATAATAGCATCGAAATGGTATCTTTATCAGCTTCAATTATTTCATCTTTTATACCTTCTAAATGAAGAATTAAATTCGTTATGGGCGTTCTCAATTCATGTGCTATATCATGAGAATAATCAATTCGATACTGTTCTTGCATTTTTAATGAGCGTGATAAATAATTTATATTCGATGATAATTCGTCTAATTCATATATATCATATTTGTTATCAGATGTAACATACTTTTTATCAATTAACTTTTTGGTTTTATCTTGAATTTCTTTAATAGGAATTGTAATATTTTTACTTAATAAAACTATTAAGATAGTTGCTATAACAATTGAAATTATAAATATAACAACATATTGAGTTATAATATCCGCTTGAAATACATCCATTGTTTTATTATAAGAATAAACATTATCAATATAAGAAACTTCCAAAGTTCCAGCTAATTGATTATTTGCATTTATTATATTGTATGTTGACTTTACAATATCAGTACTTCTTAAATTCTTATTATGTTCGTAATCTAAATTATCATACTTTAGTAATAATTTATTGTCTTTATTATAATATTTTATTAAAATTGATTTGTTTTTTGAATATGATTCTAATAAAAACGGATTTAAATCATTTTCTGTTTTTATGATCTCTGTTATATCATCTTTGATTTGCTTAAATTCAGTCTGTCTTTGGATTCTAAGATAATATTTTAACTTATTATCAAATGTGTAAATTGATGTGAATGCTGAAAGCATCAATACAAAAATTAGTAATGAAATAAAAGTTATATTTAATTTCTTACTTAGATTCATGGATGTCACCAGCTTTGTATCCCAATCCATATATGGTTTTTATATACATTGGATTTTTAGGATTATCTTCTATCTTTGCACGTATATTTTTTATATGAGTGTCAACAGCTCTATCAAAAGCATCATATTCATATCCAAAAGCAATTTCAATAATTTCATTTCTAGTAAATGTTTTTGTTGGATTTTTAAATAGAGTTAATATAATCATTAATTCATTTTTTGTTAATGAAATTTCTAAATCATTTTTTAAAACTCTGTTATTTTTGATATCAATTTTTAATTTTCCATCAGCAGTTGTAATGATATTATCTTTTTGATTTATTTTAGTTCTTCTTAATAATGCTTTAACTCTTTCAACTAACTCCATACCAGAAAATGGTTTTTTTACATAGTCATCAGCACCAGATTTAAATCCTTTAATTATATCTGTTTCACTAACTTTTGCTGTAACTAGAATTACGGGAATATCAGAATTTTCTCTTAACACTTCTAAAACTTTTTCGCCTGTTATCTTTGGTATCATAAGATCTAAAATTATTAAATCAAAACTATTTTTATAAAATTTGTCAATTGCTTCTGATCCATCATGTGCGATATCAGTGTTAAATCCGTTTTTTTCTAAATAAGTTTTTTCCATTTTTGCTATACCTGGTTCATCTTCAACAATTAATATATTATATGTCATTTTCCCCTCCGATTTTATAAATTTAGCTGCTACAAAATGTAGCAGCTAAATTAATTCTAAAAGCTAAATATTGATCTTCTACCATTAGAATTATTTTCTTTTTGAGTTTCTTTATTGGTTTCACCATTATTAGGATCATTTGGATTTAATGGACTAATAGGCGAAGTTGGTTTCTTTATTGTAGTAGTTACTTTACCATCTTTTGTGGTTACTTGAGTTATAACTGTTCCATCTGGTCTTGTTGTTACAACTTTAACATCTCCATTTTCTTTTCTTGTAGTTACCATAATACTTCCATCTGGCAATTTTGTTACTTCTGGCTGTATTATAATAGGTAAGTCAGAAAACTTAGTAGGAACATTGTAAGCCCAGTCTCTTGGAACTATATTATTGAACTGACTTGGATTATATGGGATAGGTCTATTAACAAAAACCCTCTGTTCAACAAGTCCTAGCGGTGTTTTGTTTACAGCAAGTAAATTATTTCTTTTATCTATATTAACCAATACGTGAGAATTAGATACTTTTGTAGGCTCAGTACCTTTTTTGAAATATTCACTATAAATCATATTTCCTCTTGGATCTTGCGAAGTGTATTTTGAAGGTAATAATCCATCAACTTTACTTACTTTTACTTCAACGATATCTTTTGGTTTTTCAAATTTAGCTGGTTCTTTACCTTCTAACAATTTATTCATAAAATTACCGAAAAATGAGGTAAGATTTGCTGATTTACCAAACATATGCAAATTATTATTATCAAATCCTATCCAGGTTGCAGATGTATAATATGGATTAAAACCTGCAAACCAAAAATCTGCATTGTCATTATTTGTACCAGTCTTTCCGGCTGTTTCAATACCGTTTGGATTTAATGCTCCATTGTGATAATCAAAGTCATTTACAATACCTTTAAGAACGTCTGTAATTAAGAAACTAGTTTCTTTTGAAAAAACTTTAATTGGTTTATGTTCATTTTTATATATTATGCCAACTTTAGGTTTTTCTATTTTTATAATTACTGAAGCGGGAATTCTTTCGCCGTTATTTGCAAATGTTTGATATGCATTTGCCATCTTGAAGACACTAAATCCTTCCACTACTGATCCGATCCCCATAGCAGGTCTCTCATCATTTTCGTTTGGATTTTCTTTTGCGCTAACAAATGTATCTTCTTCTGGATGCTCTTTATTTATTAAACCTAATTTTTCTAAATATGGAATAGATTTTGAAACACCTAAATCTTCACCTAAAATTTTAACAGCTGGAGGGTTTAATGACTCTTTTAAAGCGTCTCTAGTTGTTACAATACCTCTATACACATTGTCATCGTTTACTGGCCATGGTAAATTATTAATTAATTCATATGGAGTGTCATCTATTGGTGTAGCTAGAGTACGACCTTCTTCAATAGCTGGAGCGTAAACAGCTAAAGGCTTCATTGAAGAAGCTGGTTGTCTAAAGAAGTTTGTAGCTCTATCAATTGTATCATCATCACTATTTCCTCTTTTTGCAACCATTGCAACCACTTCCGCAGTTTTACTATCAAGTACTACTGTTGAAGATTGAGGTTGAACAGTTCCGTTTTTTTCAACTGCATAATATTTTTTATTAATAATTAGATTATTATTTTCAATCTTATAGAAATCTTTTACATTTTCAAAAAAATCTTTCTTTATAATAAATTTTTCATCATTAATTTCCTTTAGATAATCATTTTTAATTTCAATATTTGAAACTCTAAATGTATATAATTGATTGTCATCACTAATTTTATAAAATGGTTTAATGTATATACCATTATTAATTTTAGCAAGTCTTGATGATGAAAAAATTAAATTTCCATCTTTATCAAATTCATACCATCCAGAAGGAACATAAAGTTCTTCTTTATCAGTTAATAAATTTGATTTTTTATAGTAAATTTTATTCTTATTTGAATTTACTATATCACCCAAATTATCAATTTTGAAGTCGCCAAATAGGGGACCTCCATTTGATTGATAACTAAAAATATTTGCAAAATTACTATATGTTTCTTCTAATTTTTTTTGTGCGTTCCAATCAATAGTTGTTGTAATATTTAATCCACCAGTATAAAGAAGATTTTTTGCTTCTTCATATTTCATGTTTTGAGTTTGCATTATCGCATCAATGGCTTGTGACTTTATTAGAGAAGATATGGCTGTTGCATATTGTTTATTTTCTTTTGAACCAGGTTTAACACTTCCTAATAAATCAAATTTCAAAGCTTCATCATATTCTTTTTTTGATATTTTTCCCAAATTATACATTTTCTTTAATGTATAATTTTTTCTATCAAGAATAGCATCATTTAAGACTGCAACATATTCTACACCTTGCAATCTATATGGGCCAGCAGTTTTTGCACCTTTAGGAACATCCGCAGGGCTATATGCATAAAATAAACTGTAATTTGAAGGAGCTTGAACAATCGAAGCTATTGCAGCGGATTGAGCTATATTTAAATCTTTAGCTGATTTTGAAAAATATGTTTGAGCTGCAGCTTCAACTCCATAAGAATTTTGCCCTAAGAATACTCTATTTAAGTAGCCTTCTAAAATTTCATCTTTGCTTATTTGTTTTTCAACTCCTAAAGCTAGGTACATTTCTTGTATTTTTCTTTCCCAACTAACTTCATTAGTTAAATATACATTTTTTATAAGTTGTTGGGTAATTGTTGAACCACCTTGAGCTATGCCACCAGATGTAACATTTGTTATAAATGATCTTAAAACACTTTTTGGATCAACACCATTATGTGTTTCAAATCTTTCATCTTCTAAACTTATAAACGCATCTTTTAGAGATTTTGGAACATCTTTTATACTTATAATTTCTCTATATTCATCAAATGCGATTGATTCAATTAAATTTCCATCTCTGTCTAAAATGTTAGAATTTTGATTCAAATTTAATGAAATATTTTTTGGGTTAATTTTTGGAGAACCTTCAGCAACTTTTATTATTGAAACTCCAAGCATTGCGCCAATTGTAATCACTAGTATTCCTATAACCAATACGAATAATAAAATTATTTGTATTATTCTTTTCACCATGGATGCAGGAATATCAGATATTTTTTTCTTCATATTTTACTCCTTGAAAATTTAACATTTAAATGTTAGATTCGTGTGTTTAAATACTTTCCATTATATTATAACATATTACCCGAATAATTAAAATATACACATTCTTACTTATTTGTTATAATGAATTAAGGTGGTAAATATGGAAAAAGAAAAAGTAATAATTGTAGATGTGAATTTAAATAACAAATATACAGAGAGTCAATTAGAATCAAGAATATTTGAATTAAAAGAGCTTGTAAGAGCTTCTAATTCTGAATTTGTTGCAAGTGTAGTTCAAAATCTAAAGGAAATAAATTCTAAGTTTTATATTGGGTCAGGTAAGGCAGAAGAATTATCAGAAATGGCACAAAATTTAGAGGCAGATACTATAATTTTTAATAATGAACTTACTGGTTCGCAGATGAAAAATTTAGAAGATGTTATCAAGAAGAAAATTGTAGATAGAACGGGATTAATATTGGATATTTTTGCAACTAGAGCTAGAACTAATGAATCAAAATTACAAATAAAGCTTGCTCAACTTGAGTATAGATTGCCTAGATTGGTTGGATTTAGGAATTATCTATCAAGAGAAGGGGCAGGTATAGGAACTAGAGGACCTGGTGAACAAAAACTTGAAATAGATAGAAGATCTGTGCAAAGGGAAATTAGTTCAATTAAAAATAAATTAAAGAATATTGAAAACAAACGTATTGTTGAAAAAAGTAAAAGATTAAATTCAAACATTCCGATTGTATCATTGATTGGATATTCTAACGCTGGAAAATCAACCATTTTGAATGCTTTGAGTGATAGATATTCTGAAAATGTAAAAAAAGTTTATTCAGATGATTTGTTGTTTGCTACTTTAGATACATCTGCAAGAAAAATTAAATTGTTAAATGGTAAAGATATTATAATCACTGACACTGTAGGATTTATTTCTGATTTACCTACAAAATTGGTAGAATCTTTTAAATCTACTTTGGAGGAAGTAAGAGATTCTAATTTAGTTTTAATTGTTGTTGATGCATCAAATTATGATTATGAAATACAGATTAAAGCGACAGAAGATATATTGGTAGATATGGATTTGAGCGGAAAAGATATACTATATGTGTTTAATAAAATGGACAAAAATCCCGATTTTAAATTTTATAAAAAAGTAGATAATGAAATTTATATTTCAGCTATGCGTGAAAATGACGTTGAACAATTAATTAAAAAGATAGAAAAACTTTTATTTGGAGATTATTCAATTTATGAGGTTTTTGTGCCTTATTCAGATTATGATAAAGTAAAAGAATTAGTTCCTGCATCATTTAAGAAAGATGAGGAATTTGAAGCTCAGGGTGTTAAAACATATCTATTGCTAGATGATAGTATGAAAATAAAATATGGAAAGTATATTAGAAATGAAGTATAAAGAATATAAATCAATTCTTAATGAATATTCAAATGAAATTGAAATTAATAAATCAAGATTTATTGCAAATATAAAGTATTGTGAAACAGAAGAAGAGTCACTAGCTTTTATTGATGAAATAAGAAAAATGCATAGAGATGCTACTCATAATTGTACAGCATATATAAATGGTGATATCTCAAATATACAAAGGTATAATGATGATGGTGAACCTCAGGGAACAGCAGGTATACCTATGCTGGAAGTATTAAAAAAAGAAGAGTTAACTAATTTGTGTGTAGTGGTTACAAGATATTTTGGTGGAAAAAAACTTGGAGCATCAGGTCTTATAAGAGCATATGGAGGTGCTGTTTCAGATGTTTTAAGGGTTTCAGAAATTATAGAATTTAAGAATTATTATAAAGTTAAACTTGTATTTGATTATAATTTTTTAGGAAAAATTGATAATTATATAGGAGAACAAAACTTTTACATTAAGCAAAGAGATTATTTAGAAAAAATAGAAAATATAATGTATATTAGTGTTTTGAAATATCAAAAATTTAAGGAACAATTATTTGAAATTACAAGTGCAAATATTGATATTAAAATAATTGATGAAGTATTATTAAAAGTTAGAAATGGGGAAATTATAGACTTATGAGTATTTTTTGTAAAAAATATGCTAAATTAATAACAGTTTTATTTTCTTTTTCTTTAATATTATTTTTACTTACACTTTCAATAAATATCGGTTCAGAAGATTTTAATTTTTACAAAAATTTTTCTATTGAACATAATTTGAAAAATCAAGTTGGAGTAAGTCAAGATAATTTAGAGAAAATGTATAAAAGTTTGCAGGGACAAATAAAAAACGGGGATGAAAAAGAAATTAAACAATATTTTAATGATAGAGAAGTTTCACACATGAAAGATGTGTATAAATTGTTTAATCTTAATAGAAATATTAATAGGATTATGATGGTAATAGTTATAATTAGTTCCACTTTAGTTTATTACAATAAAGAAGACAAAGTACAGAATTCAAAATATATAATAAATTATTTATTAATTATATTAGTCGGATTTTTAATATTAGGTGGTATAGTTTATTATAATTTTGAATCTTCATTTATTAAATTTCATGAATTATTTTTTAATAATGATTTATGGTTGTTGAATCCTGAAACAGATATAATGATAAGGATGTTACCACAGGAATTTTTTATGAGCATTGCATTTAAAATTTTTAGGACATTTATTTTTAATATGGGTATAATAATAATTAGTTTAACAATTTACATTTTTGTAAAGAAAAGAGGTAAAAAAAATGTTTCAGTACAATGGAAGTAGGGTAGCATTTTCGTTTCTAGGGATAGATGTATACTGGTATGGTGTGCTTATTGTTACAGGAATGATATTAGCAGTATATCTTGTAAGTAGAGAATTAAAACGATTGGGAGAGAATCCGGATTTAATATATGATATAGCAATTTGGGTGTTACCAGCGTCTATAATAGGAGCTAGGTTATATTATGTTATTTTTGAATTTGGAAGATATGATAATATTTGGGAAATGATTAATGTTAGAGATGGTGGATTAGCAATACATGGAGGAGTAATAGCCGCCGTATTAGTAGGATTTATTTATAGTAAAATTAAAAGAATCAATTTCTTTAAAGTTTCTGATTTAGTTGCAATTTTTATGCCATTAGCTCAAGCTATTGGTAGATGGGGAAATTTTATAAATAATGAAGCGCATGGGGGACTAACTAATGCACCTTGGGCTCTTATAATTGATGGACAAAAATATCATCCGACATTTTTTTATGAGTCACTTGGAAATTTTTTAATATTTTTGGGATTATTTATTTATTATAGAAAAAAATCTCCAAATACAGGGAAACTTACATCATTGTATATGATTTTTTACGGAATATTAAGATTTTTTGTTGAGTCTTTAAGAACCGATAGTTTATGGTGGGGACCAATAAGGGTAGCTCAATTAGTATCAATTTTTGGAATTATCACAGGGGTAATTATAATTTATTTTGCAAATAAAAATAAGTTTTATTCAGAAGATTTTTATAATATTAAAAATATTTAACATTTAAGTTTTTTAATTAGAATACTATATATAGTATTCTATTTTTTTATTACATTACATTGTGTGTTGAAATAAATAAAAAAAATTAAAAAAAAAATTAAAGGAAAAAGATAAAAAATTTTTTTATCTCTTTTTTTATTATTAAAATCTTGTAATTTACAATAAAATGATATAAAATATAACCAAGTGGAGAGTAAGTGGAATAAAGTGGTAGAAAGTGGAGAAAGTTATGTATATAGGAGAATATACACATTCAATAGATGATAAAGGTAGAGTTATAATGCCTTCCAAGTTTAGAGAAGAACTTGGAATGAAATTTTATGTAACAAAAGGCATGGAAGGCTGTATCTTTGTTTATGATGAAATTGAATGGAAAAGACTTGAAGAAAAAACTAAAAACTTGAAACTTACCTCAAAAAAAGCAAGACAATTTGAAAGATTATTCTATGCACCAGCAAGAGAGCTTGAATTTGATAAACAAGGAAGGTTTGTTATTCCTCAAAATTTAAGGGATTATGCATGCATTGAGAAAGAAGCATCAATAATAGGTGTATCTTCTAGAATTGAAATATGGGATAAAGAAAAATATGAAGATTATATAAATGGTTCAGAAATGGATTATGATTCAATTACAGAAGATTTTGAAGATTTAGATATATAGAATGAGGGACTATGAAATTCAATCACGAACCTGTATTGTTGAAAGAAACATTAGAGGCATTAAATATAAAAGAAAATGGAATATATGTTGATTGTACAGTTGGTGGCGCTGGTCATTCTATCGAGATTTTGAAAAGAATGGGTAGTGAGGGGAGACTTGTAGCAATTGATCAAGATGAAGAAGCTCTTATAGCTGCTTCAAATAGATTACGAGACTATAAAGATCAAGTTTATTTTATAAAGTGTAATTATGCATATTTAGGTAAAATTCTTGATGAATTGTCAATTGATAAAGTTGATGGAGTTTTAATGGATATTGGCGTTTCATCACATCAACTTGATGAAGGAGAAAGAGGTTTTTCTTATCATCAAGAAGCTGAATTAGACATGAGAATGGATAAAGATCAAGAATTGACAGCAAGGTATATTGTAAATAATTATGATAAAGATGATCTTGAAAAAATCTTTTGGCAATATGGCGAAGAAAAATGGGGGATGAGAATCGCTGAATTTATAATTGAAGCAAGAAAAGAAAAAGAAATTATTACAACATTTGATTTAGTAGAAATTATAAAGGCAGCTATACCTAAAAAAGCTAGATTAGATAAACATCCAGCTAAAAAAATATTTCAAGCATTGAGAATAGAAGTAAATAAAGAATTAGATGTTTTAGAAACAGGAATACAATCTTCAGTTGAAAGATTAAAACAAGGTGGGAGATTAGCAATTATAACTTTTCACTCTTTAGAAGATAGAATAGTTAAAAATAATTTCAAGGAATTATCTAAAGGATGTACATGCCCTCCCGAATTTCCAGTATGTGTATGTAATAGAAGAGAAGTTATAAAAGTTATAAATAAAAAACCTATTACAGCAACTGAAGAAGAATTGAAAAATAACAATAGATCAAGATCAGCAAAATTAAGAGTGTGTGAAAAATTATAGAGGTAGAAATGGAAAATTTAAGAGAATTAAAAGTTAATAATTTGAATCCCTCTATAAAGAAATCTAGGGTTAGAGCAAGAAGAAAAACTAGAATAAATTTTCAAACTTTGAGATATAATATGATATATGTAAATATTATAGCTATAGTTATTTTATTTTTCACCTTATTAGTTGGATATTCTGAAATGGTACACATAAGTAGTAATAATTTAGTAATGCAAGGTCAACTTGATGTATTAGAAGTAGATCAAAATTCACTTAAAAATATTGCAACTCCATTACAAAATGAAAAAAGAATAGAAGCAATTGCTAAATCAAGACTTGATATGGTATATCCAAATAAAGAAAATATAGTTAAAGTTGATAATATCAAAAATGAAAGACAATTGGCATTGAGTGATTTTGAAACAAAAAATAATTCAAATAATAAATCTAGTTCAGTTTTATCAATTATAACAAATTTATTTAGATGAGGTTTTGATGAAGAAAAAAGCTAATAGAAAAAAAATGCTGAAATATTTTGAAAATACAGATATAAAAATGTATTCTTTCTTAATCGTTTTAGCATTTTTTGTTTTTTTATATATAATAAGATTTTACATGTTGCAAATTCAAGATATTAATGATTATAAGTTGAAAGGACAAAACGTTGTGAAAGTTGGTAACATTATAAGTCCAGATCGAGGGTCTATTTTGGATAGAAATGGTAAACCTATAGCAATTACACAAAAAATAGACTCATTATATATGCTTCCTGTTACAACTAAAAATAAGAGTAAAGAAGCTGAAAGTATAGTTTCAGATAGTAAAAAGTTTAATTCACTTAATAGTGATAAACAAAAAGAAATAAAGAAATTAGCTTCTATTTCAGTTTATACGTCAGAAGAAATTGAAAAGATATCAAATATATTAGGCATTTCAAAAACTATCCTTGAAGATAATATAAAAAATGGTAGAGAAGGGTATATTTTTGATGGATTAAATAAAAAACAAAAAGAATTAATTGAAGATTTAGATTTAAGTTATTTAAAAATTGTACAAATTGATAAAAGAGTTTACCCAAATAATGATTTATTGTCAAGTACGATAGGTTTTACAGAAAATAATGCTGGAGAATATGGTTTGGAAAAGTATTATGATAAAATACTTTCTGGGGAACAAGGTTATAAAGAATTTTATAAAGCTTTACATGGAACAGAGATTCCATTTTATAGTGGAGATGCTTTAGATGCAAAAGAATCAAGAAATATTGTTACAACAATTAATTTAGATTTACAGAAAATACTTTACAAATATACAAAAGAGGCTATGATTTCTACAAAATCGTTATCTGCAACAGCAGTAATAATGGACCCAAATAATGGGGAAGTGTTAGCTATGGAATCTTTCCCATCCTTTAACCCGAATAGTCCAAGAATGTTAAATTCTGATATTGATAAATTGTTTTTATCTAATTTAGATAATTTTAAGGAATCGGAGTATTTAATTTCAAGATGGAATAATAATGCTGTATCTATGAGATATGATCCAGGATCAGTTTATAAAGTAATTACAACTGCAATAGCGTTGGAATCTGATAATGATATAAAAAATAAAATATATGAGGATAAGGGTTACTATGAAATTGTTCCAGGAGTTGTGATAAAAAGTTGGAGATATTGGAATCCTCATGGACCTCAAAATTTAAGAGAAGCATTAAAAAATTCATCAAATCCTGTTTTTGTACAAGTTGCACAAGATATAGGTAAACAAAGATATATTGATTATGGGCAATCATTTAGATTTGGAAAGAAAACAGGGATAGATCTGCCAAATGAAATTGATGGATTTTTCCCAAAAAATGCAAATATATCAGATGTTGATTTCGGAATAATGAGTTATGGGCACTATGTAAATGTAAATCCAACTCAATTATTAAGTTCAATGAATACAACTGTAAATGGGGGAAAATACTATAAACCACATTTATTAAAAAAAATACAGGATAAAAATAATCAAGATATTTATGAAAATAAAGAACAATATTTAGGAAAAACTATTTCAGAAAGCACTTCTAACGAAATAAAAGAATATTTAGAATATACTGCAGATAGTTATGGATTAAATACTGACAAAATAAAATTTGGAGCTAAAACAGGAACAACGGTGAAATATACAGAAGATAATATATTCAATCATAATAATGATAAATATGAATCAGTATATGTTTCTATTTTTATGTCATATCCATCAAATAATCCTAAATATACTTTATTATTGGTATTAAACGAACCTTTAACAAGTCAGTTATCTGCAGATACTGCGGTACCATTTGCAAATAAAATAATGCAAGATTTGGTGGTATATGATTATGGAGATTCTAACAAACTTCAAAAAACTAACAGTTTTGTTAAAATTCCAGATGTAGTTGGTTTGTCCTTTGAAGAGGCAAGTGTAAAATTAGATGAAAATAATGTTAAATCAACTACTAAACAAGAAATAGGGAGATTTCATATAATAAAAAGTCAAAATCCACCTGCTTATGGATTAATAAAAAAAGATGAATTTTTGAGTTTAGAATTTGAAAATAAAATAAAAGTACCAGACTTGATAGGTAGAGAAATTAATAATATTGGAGAATTTTTAAAATTAAATAAAATAAATTATGTAATAAATGGTAAAGGAACAATAATAAAATCTCAATCAGTAAAATCTGGAGATATAATTAATGAACAAGAAATTATTACATTAGAAACAGAATAGGAGAAGTTATGAGTGAAATTTTATTGATGATGCTTTCTATAGTATTATCAACAGTATTAGTATGGGCATTGATTCCGATTTTAAGAAAAATGAAAGTTGGGCAATCTATAAGAGAAGAGGGAAATAAAGAACATTATAAAAAAGCGGGAACACCTACTATGGGTGGAATAGCGTTTGTTTCTGCATTTTTGATTATATCTTTAGCCTTTATATACAATCTAAATGTATTATTTGTAGTTTTAGGTACATTATTTTTTGGGTTGATTGGATTCATTGATGATTTTGAGAAGATTGTAAAAAAGCATAATCTTGGATTAAATGAAAAACAAAAATTAATTTTACAATTTGGTATTTCGTTTATATTAATACTTTTAATGTATGTACTTTTAGATACTAAGATGTATATGTTAAAAATCCCATTCATCACAGATGGTGTAAATATCAGTGTATTAGTGATTCCTATCCTTATGTTTATAATGGTTGGGACAGTTAATGCAGTAAATTTAACTGATGGATTAGATGGATTATTATCTTCCGTATCAATCCCGGTTTATATAGGAATATATTTCTTAGCAAGAGTTAGTCATCCAAATGTAGCTGCTTCAGCGTTAATTTTCGCAGGAGTACTTTTAGGATTTTTAGTATTTAATTCAAATCCTTGTTCTATAATGATGGGAGATACTGGCTCTATGGCAATAGGTGGGTCTATAGTAGTTATGATGTTTATAATAAATAAACCAATTTATTTAATTTTTATTGGTGGAATTTATCTCATTGAAGCATTGTCAGTAATTATCCAAGTTGCATATTTCAAGAAAACTGGTGGTAAGAGAATATTTAGAATGAGTCCTATTCATCATCATTTTGAATTAGGTGGTCATAAAGAAACAAAGATTGTTGCAAGTTTTATGGTGGTAAGTATTTTATTAACATTGTTTACACTGTATATCGCGTAGGTGTTTTTTATGAATATTAAAGAAAAAAAAGTTATTGTATTTGGATTGGGAGTAACTGGAAAATCATCCATTAAAGCACTTTCAAAATTAGGAGCAAAAGTATTTATTTATGATGATAGAAAATATGAAGATTACAAGGATGTATTATCAGATTTAGAAGAATATAATTATGAAATTATAAAAAATGTTAATGATGTTGATTGGAATTCAATTTCTTTCATATTAAAAAGCCCTGGAATTAGACTTGATAATGAGTTTATAAAACTCGCTTTAGAAAAAAAAGTAAAAGTTTTTTC
This sequence comes from Helcococcus bovis, assembly GCF_046035835.1. Taxonomy (NCBI): domain Bacteria; kingdom Bacillati; phylum Bacillota; class Tissierellia; order Tissierellales; family Peptoniphilaceae; genus Helcococcus; species Helcococcus bovis. Next base: position 10,960 of record NZ_JBFNGB010000017.1, on the reverse strand, counting down.
AGATATAGAGGTTGCGTTTAAAATTTGGGGTGGAGATAATTTTATTGCGGTAACAGGCACAAATGGTAAAACAACTACAACATCAATGATAAGTCATATACTAAATGAATGTGGTATAAAATCAAAAGTCGTTGGAAATATTGGTGTTGGAATATTGTGGGAAATATTGGAAAATGGACTTGATTATAAATATGTTTTAGAATTATCAAGTTTTCAATTATCCAGCATTGAAGAATTTAGAGCAAAAGTTTCGATAATCACAAATATTTCCGAAGATCACACAGATTGGCATGGAACATTTGAAAATTATAGAGATGCAAAATATTCAATTTTTAGAAATGCGTTGGAAGATGATATTGTTATTTTAAATAAAGATGATAAATACTTACAAAATTTAAATATTAATAGTGAAAAAGTTTTGTATTTCTCACTTAAAGATGAGTGTGATGCTTATTTAAATAATGAAAAAATAAAAGTGATAGATAAAGAATTTAATAAAAATAAAATTCACTTAATTGGAAAACACAATATAGCTAATACATTAGCATCTATACTGGCTATTTTAAATTTGAAGCTAGAATTTAATGATGTTGTTAATGCGATATCTACTTTTAAGGCTATAGAACATAGAATTGAATTTGTAAGTGAAATTGATGGCGTTTGTTATTACAATGATTCAAAGGGAACAAATACAGATTCAACTAAAGTAGCACTTGACGGTTTTAAACAAAATGTAATTTTAATTGGTGGAGGCTATGATAAACATGTTGAATTCGATGTCTTATTTGATGGAAGTACGAATATAAAGTTATTAATTTTATATGGTGCAACTAAAATAAAAATGAAGGAAGCAGCAGAAAAATATAATATTAAAAATATAATAATTGTATCTGATTTAGCAGAAGCAGTAGCATTTGCTCATAAAAATGCAATAAATGGAGACACTGTTCTTTTTTCTCCCGCAAATGCAAGTTGGGATATGTATAGTAGTTATGAAGAAAGAGGAAGACATTTTAAGAATTTGGTATTAAAATATGATAATAAATGAAATTATAAAAAATTTTTTAAAGAGTTTAAATAAATATTATAATAATGATGCGTCTAAGGGGAGATTAAATATAAATATTTTAATTTCAATTTCAATTCTAAGCATATTGGGCTTAATTATTTTATTAAGCGCAAGTTCATATTTGACTATAAAGTATGAACATGGAAGATTTTTTTATGTTTTTAGGCAAGGTGTTTTTTTGATAGTTGGATTTATCTTGATGCTGATAGTTTCAAAGTTAGATTATAGATTTTATAGAAAATGGTCAATGTTATTTTATATTGCTACAATCATTTTATTAATATTGTGCTATGTTCCATTTTTTTCCTCTCCAATAAATGGAGCAAAGAGGGCGATAAAAATATTTGTAACTTTCATGCCTTCAGATATTGCTAAGTTATTTATTATTACATCATTAGCATCATTTTTAATTAAAAATAAAAAATACAATCATGAATGGAAAAGTGGTCTGTTATATGTAATGATTTTTATTGGCATACCAACATTGCTGATTTTTATGCAGACTGATTTTTCTACATCAATGGTTTTACTATTTGCGTGTCTATTTGTTTATTTTTCATATGGATTTAAATTAAAATTTTTTGCAGTATTGATACCAATGGCAATATTAGCATATTTTGCAGCTCCTTTTATACTGAAACCATATCAGATAGATAGATTAGTTGCATTTCTAAACCCTGAAGCTTATTATGATGATATTTCATGGCAAGTATTAAATGGCCTTTTTGGTTTTTCAAGAGGGGGATTATTTGGAGTTGGATTTGGTAAAGGTATTTATAAGCATGGATACTTATCTGATGAAGTAATAAACGATATGATTTTTTCTGTAGTTGGAGAAGAATTTGGATTAATTGGTTCTATTGTAATACTATTAATTGTCTTTTTAATTACATTTTATATTATAAAAGAAGCGCTGAAAACTAAAGATTTATATGCTAAGTTAGTATGCTTTGGAATTGGTTTAGTATACTTTTTGCAATCTATGGTAAATATGGGTGTAACTGTAAGTATGATACCAAATACAGGTATTACTTTCCCTTTTATATCTAATGGGGGGAGTTCTTTAATTATGTTTTTTATCATGTTTGGAGTAGTATTAAATATTTCTAGACAAAATAGATATCTTGAAAAAATTGAAAAAAATAAAAATAAAAAAAATGTTTAAAAATAATAAATATATTGATATACTAATAGTAATAGTATAAAAATTTATATAAAAATGAATAATTTATTTGGAGGATTAAATGAGTAATTTTGATATGGAAGTTAACAACACAGGATTAGCTAAAATTAAAGTAATCGGTGTTGGTGGTGGTGGTAATAATGCCATCAGTAGAATGAAAGAATCTGGCTTAGTTGGTGTAGAATTTGTAGCAATTAATACAGATAAACAAATTTTAGATGCAATTAATAGTGATGTTACATTACAAATTGGTACAAAATTAACTAAAGGTTTAGGATCAGGTGGAAATCCAGAAGTAGGAGAAAAAGCTGCAGAAGAAAGTAAACAAGAAATAGCTCAAGTATTACAAGGATCAGATATGGTGTTTGTAACCGCTGGTATGGGTGGGGGTACAGGTACAGGTGCTGCTCCGATTGTTGCTCAAGTAGCTAAAGAAATGGGAATTTTAACTGTTTCTGTTGTAACAAAACCATTCCTATTTGAAGGAAGGAATAGACAATTACAAGCTGAAGCTGGTATTGAAAGATTAAAGAAAAATGTTGATACATTAATAGTTGTTCCAAATGATAGATTGTTGCAGATTGCTGAAAAAAGAACTACAATGATTGAAGCATTTAAGATGGCTGATAAAGTGTTATTAGATGGTATAAAAGGTATTTCAGATTTAATTGCTGTACCAAATATCATTAACTTGGACTTTGCTGACGTTCAATCAGTAATGAAAGAACAAGGTGTAGCTCATATGGGTATTGGATATGCAACAGGTGAAAATAGGGCTGTTGAAGCTGCTAAAGCTGCAATTAAATCTCCATTATTAGAAACATCTATTGATGGTGCTAAAGCTGTTTTAATTAATGTTACATCATCTGATTTAGGTATCATGGAAGTACAAGAAGCTTCGGAATTAATTAGAGAACATGTAGATAAAGATGCAAATATTATTTTTGGTGCTGGATATGATGACTCATTAAAAGATGAAATTAAGATTACAGTTATTGGTACAGGATTTGATAATAAGAGAATTAACTCATCAAATACATCAAGTGCAACATCTACAAGAAAAGATGATAGTAAAGGATTTGTTATTCCAGATTTTTTAAAATAAGATAGGATAAATAAATGAAGTGTCCATATTGCGGTTTTCTTGATTCAAAAGTTATAGATTCAAGACCAACGGATGGTAATGAAAGTATAAGACGAAGAAGAGTTTGTTTAAAATGCGAAAAAAGATTTACTACCTATGAAAGAGTAGAAGATCAAACCATTGTTGTAATTAAAAAAGATGAAACAAGAGAACCATTTTCAAGAACAAAATTACTTAACAGTCTAATAAAATCTTGTGAGAAAAGACCTATTAAAGTCGAAATTTTAGAAGATGCTGTTGATGAAATAGAAAAAGAAATAAATTATTTAAATCAAAAAGAAGTTACATCTGCTTATATAGGTGATTTAGTTATGGATAAATTAAAAACTATAGATAAAGTTGCATATGTTAGATTTGCTTCTGTTTATAGAGAATTTGAGGATGTTCAATCTTTTGCAGATGAAATAGAAAATTTAAAAGAATAATTATTTAACTGCTGCAGAACATGTTTTGTAGCAGTTTTTAGTATTTTTATAATGATGGAGAATTTTATGGATAATAATCTAGATTTTTTTGAAATAAATAAAAAAGAACAATTGAATACAAATAAGCCATTAGCAGCTAGATTAAGACCAAACTCCGTTGATGATTTTATTGGACAAGAGCATTTAATAGGTAAGGATAAACCATTATATCGTATGATAAAAGCTGATAAATTGTCTTCAATGATTTTTTATGGGCCACCGGGTACTGGTAAAACCACGTTAGCTTATATTATTGCTAAAAGTACTAAGATGGATTTTGTAGAATTATCAGCTACATCTGCAGGTGTAAAAGATATAAAAAATGTTATAGAAAGAGCGGAGAATAATCTATCTTTATACTCAATTAGGACACTACTTTTTATAGATGAGATACATAGATTTAATAAATCACAACAAGATACTCTATTGCCTCATGTAGAAAGTGGTTTGATAACGCTGATAGGAGCTACTACTGAAAATCCATATTTTGAAGTTAATAAAGCGTTGATTTCACGATCACATATTTTAACATTAGAAAGATTTTCTGATAATGATTTAAGAAAATTGGTGAAAAATGCCATAAATGATAGAAAAAATGGATTTGGTAATTTAAATATAGAAATCACGGATGAAGCTGTAGATTATTTAATCATGACATCATCGGGAGATGCTAGACAATTATTAAATAATTTAGAAATTTCAGTACTTTCAACTGATTCAATTGATGATAAAATATTTATAGACTTAAAAGTTTTACAAGATACAGTTATAAAAAAAGCTGCTGTATATGATAAAACAGCAGATGAACATTACGATACTATATCTGCGTTTATAAAATCAATGCGTGGTTCAGATCCTGATGCGGCAGTATATTATTTGGCAAAAATGTTAGTAGCTGGCGAAGATATAAAATTTATTGCTAGAAGAATTTTAATATTTGCTTCAGAGGATATTGGATTGTCTGATCCAAATGCCATAAATATTGCCAATTCAACTTTTCAAGCTATTAATGTAGTAGGAATGCCGGAAGCAAGAATTATTTTGTCAAATGCGGTTATTTATATGGCGTTGGCACCTAAATCAAATTCTGCATATCTGGCAATTGACAAGGCTATTGAGTTAATAAAAAATTATAAGCATTATAATGTTCCAATTCATTTACGAGACTCACATTATAAAGATGCTCATAAACTAGGAAGAGGAGAAGGATATAAATATCCTCATAATTATGATTTAGGATATGTTAATCAAACATATCTCCCAGAAGAAATTCGTGATATAATATTTTATGAAAATAAAAATAATGGATATGAAAAATCCATAAATGAAAGATTAAATAAAATTAAGGAGAGACATAATAATGGAAATTAAAGAGCTGTTTAAAAGCTACAAAGATTATGTAAACAAAGAAGTAGAAATACATGGTTGGATAAAAAAATCAAGAGAATCAAAAACTATTGGATTCTTAGAAATTAATGATGGATCATTTTTTAATAATGTTCAAGTAATTGTAAATGGTGATTTATTAAACTTCAAGGAAATATTTTCACTAGGTATTTATGCAGCAGTTAATGTTAAGGGGGTTTTAGTTGAACCTGAAAATGCGAAACAGGATTTTGAAATTCAAGCAACAGAAATAGAAATTTTAAATGACTCTGATAAAGATTATCCATTACAAAATAAAAGACATACATTTGAATTTTTGAGAACATTACCTTCATTGAGAGCAAGAACAAATGCTTTCAATGCTGTATTTAGAGTTAGAAGTGAATTGGCATTTGCAATTCATAAATTCTTTAATGAAAGAGGATTTGTATACATTCATACTCCATTGATTACAGCTTCAGATGCTGAAGGTGCTGGAGAAATGTTTAGGGTAACAACATTAGACTTAAATAATCCTCCAAGAGATGAAGAAGGCAAAGTAGACAACTCAAAAGATTTCTTTGGTGCATTATCAAATTTAACAGTTAGTGGACAATTAGAAGTTGAAGGTTTTGCTATGGCTTATTCAAAAGTTTATACTTTTGGGCCAACATTTAGAGCAGAAAATTCTAATACTCCACGTCATGCTGCAGAATTTTGGATGATTGAACCAGAAATTGCATTTGCAGAATTAAAAGATGTTATGGCGGTTGCTGAAGATATGGTTAAATACATCGTTAAACATGTAATGGAAAAATTACCAGAAGAAATGAATTTATTTGATCAATTTGTAGAAAAAGGAATTAAAGAAAGACTTACAAAACTTGTAAATTCTGAATTTAAGAAAGTAACATATACAGAAGCAGTTGAAATTTTACAAAAATCAGGTAAGAAATTTGATTATCCAGTAGAATGGGGTTCAGATTTACAAACAGAACATGAAAGATACTTAACTGAAGAAGTATTTCATGGTCCAGTTTTTGTAACTGATTATCCAAAAGATATCAAATCATTCTATATGAAATTGAATGATGATAAAAAGACGGTTGCAGCAATGGACATGTTAGTTCCTGGAGTTGGAGAATTAATTGGTGGATCTGAAAGAGAAAATGATTTAGAAACATTATTACAATTAATGGAAGAAAAAGGAATCAACGCAGAAGATTATAAATGGTATTCAGACCTAAGAAGATTTGGGGGAGTAAAACACGGTGGATTTGGACTAGGTTTTGAAAGAATGGTTATGTACATGACAGGTATGAAAAATATTAGAGATGTTTTACCATATCCAAGAACAGTACACAGCATGAAAGAAGCTAAATAGTAATTAAAAGCCGAATTAGATGAACCGGCTTTTTTGTAATAAAAATATTAAATATAGGTTTTTTAACAAGGTTATGTAAATAATTTTGTGTATCAGTTTATTACTGATTAAGATATATTGATATTTTTGAAAAATTAATTCTAATCAGATATTTTATTTTTCAATTTGATTGTTACATAAAATTTTAAATTTATTAAATTTAATTTTCCTAATTTTAGGTATACAAAACCAAAGACACAGTCAAGGGCAAATTTTCAGCGAAGCGAACCCTTGACTTTGCCTTTGGTTTTGTTTATTTTTAACAAAGAAAATTAAATTATACCTTATTTGATGAATTATACATTTTGTATTTCTGTTTTTGGAAATACTGCTTCTATTGCTTGACTTATTCCTGGTAGATTATCACTTGATATTATTAAAATATCTTCCAAACCTCTATTTTTCATTTGATTTAGAACCATTAGCCAATATTTAAATGTTTCATTTTCTCCAATCCACATTCCTAATATTTCCTTAAAACCATTTATGTTATATCCTAAAGCTATGTATACAGCTTTTTTTACTATTAGTCCATTTTCTCTTACATGATAGTGTATTGCATCTATGAATACAAAAGGATAAACCTTATCTAAAGGTCTATTTTGCCACTCATCAATAGTTGGTAATATTTTATTTGTAATGCTGCTTACAAGTCCTGATGATACTCCAAAACCATATATATCTTTAATGTGTGATGAAATATCTCTTGTTGTCATACCTTTAGAATATATTGATATTATTTATGCTTCAATATTTGAAATATCTTTATCATATTTTTTCAATATTTGTGGCTCAAAACTTACCTCTCTATCTCTTAGTATATTTATTTCTAGTTCTCCAATGCTGGATTTAGCTGTTTTTTTACTACTTCCATTTCTTGTATTTATTGAAAGTGGTGTTTGTCCATATTCATAATCCAAATGCTCATCAAGTTCTGCTTTTAACATGCTTTCTATTGTTTCTCCTAGCAAGTCTTTTAATGCTTCTTGTATATCTTTTGCAGTTTTTATATTATATAACTCTATTAATTGTTTTGCTAATCTACTTTTTGCTGTTTCTGTTTTTTTTCTTCCCATAAAAAATATTTCTGATTAAGTTTATATTACCTTAATCAGAAATATTTTCATGCACAAAATTTGTTACAGTCTCGAATGAATTGATAATAATATTATTATTTAAATTTAAATGGACCATTTTTCGAATATTATCGTGGACCATTTTTCGATTGAAATTTACAGCCTCTGCATTATTTTTATGTTTTATCGCATATTCCACAACTTTTTGACGAAATTTCATTTCTTCTGTTATACTAGTTTTCATAGGAAGCCTTTCTTTATGATAATTTATTTTTTTGCTTAAACTTATATTATAAGATGGCATCTTATTTTTTTATTTTTTGTCACATATCTTTTATTACCTAACACAAAAATTGAAAAACTAATATGAAATTGGTTAAAAATAGAGCTATTATGACATAGAAAAAAAGAAGGTATCAAAGGGTTTTGGGATTCCCCCAACAATCTAAAATTGACGAAAATAGTCCTATGCAAAAGCAAGGGCTATGTCAATTTTTTTCGTAAGTGCATATGCACGCACTGTGCTTGCTAACAAAGAATGAATAAGCGAGTAATCGTTAAGTCTATTAAATTTATATTACTCAAAAATATGTTTTTACTAGATACATCCATATAACATTTAAATGACACAAGAATAAAATGAGGAGGATACTAAATGAAGTATGGATATATAAGAGTATCGACAAAAGAACAGAATATAGATAGGCAGCTTACAGCGATACTGAAAAAGGATGTCGAGATGAAACAAATCTATATCGATAAAGCAAGCGGCAAAGACTTTAACCGTAAAAATTATAAAAAGTTAATGAAAAAATTAAAAGAAGGGGATGAACTTTATATAAAATCTATAGACAGGCTTGGAAGAAATTATGATGAAATTATAAAAGAATGGAATACCATTACTAAAGAAAAAAATGCGAATATTATCGTCCTAGATTTTCCACTACTTGACACCAGAACAAAAATAAATAACTTAACAGGAAAATTTATAGCGGATATTGTCCTACAAATACTATCTTATGTAGCACAAGTAGAAAGAGAAAATACTCATCAAAGACAGATGGAGGGAATACAGGAAGCCAAGAAAAGAGGCGTGAAATTTGGAAGACCAAGAAAAAAGATGCCAGATAATTTTAATGAAGTGGCTCAAAAATGGGAACGTAAAGAAATATCTTTAAGACAAGGTGCAAAAACATTAGAAACAAGTCCAAGTATGCTTTCTAAGTGGTTAGAAGAAAAAAACTATAAATAAAAAATTACAGTAAATATAGATTTAAAGAGTATAAATGTGTCAAAAAAGGTTCACCTTATTTTACACATATAGTTGTTACTAAAATTCTTACATTTTCCTTCAAAATATTTATTTTTTATATTATACCATACCCGTAAACAAAAGTGAACCTTTGAGGACACATTTGATTTTGAGTGTATAAAAAAGTTTATTTTTTAATAATTATGGATAAATAAAATTAAACGTAAAAGGAGTGTATTTTGATTAATTGGAATAAAATAATTCAGGAGAAAAAATATAAGTCGAATAATAGAAAGCCGAAGTATAGCATGAAAAAGCTATCTATTGGTTTTGTATCTTGCTTATTAGGTTTTTCAATTTTATTTGGACCTATAAGTACGGAAAAATCTATTTTAAATTCTTCAGTTGTATTAGCTAGTAATCAACTTGGTTTAGGGTATACAGGTCCAGCTGTTGAAAGCGAAGTTAAACAAGATTTCTATTATGCTTTTGTAGGAAAAGATTATCGAGGCAACATAGAAGACGGCATATCAACTCGTGTTAAAGCTATGAATATATATGGACAACCATATGTTGAGTTTGAGCATACATTTAATACTAATTTTGTAAATAGAAACTATCACCAATTCTTTTTTTCTGTACCACAGTCCCTAGGAACTCCAGAAAATTGGGTAATTAAACAGTATAATAAACAACATGACCTTATTCAAGAAATGAACGATTTTCCAAATCAATCTTCGGATACTCCCGAGACAGCTGGTAATATATCGGGAAATAAAATAGGTACAGGTAGATTTATTATAAAAGATAAAGATCAAGGGAATGGCGTGACTGGACTTATTAATGATGCCAATCTATTTGAAAAGGCTATTGACAAAAAACTTGTTTCAAGAGAAGTCATAGAACCTGTTTTAGAAAGTTCCCAACAAAATTACTATGTTATTAGATCTAATAGATCTACCAATGCCAATAGCTACTGGAAAGTATCATACAGAGCAAAAATTATTGATGAGAGTTCTAGTATAGGGTATATTGCTGGTTCATCGATATTAAGTGCTGGTATAGGCGATTATAAAGAGTTGTTAATAGGGATACAGGGTGAAGTTACGGTAAAAACGTTAAGAAATGAGCAAGAAAAACTTAAACCACTTGAAATTGATGATATTCAAAATATTGAAATAAATGAAAATCAAAATGGAACAGCTAATGTAATAGCTAACAAAAGTATCCTATTAGAAGATAGCAATATAAAAATAACAAATGACAATCAGTTAAATGGTTTGTCAGCAACAGTTTCTGATACTGAAATATCAACAAAAAAACAAATAATATTTACACCAAGTATAGATGATTGGAAAAACGATGAAATTCAAAGAGAGTTTAATATTGAAGTTGATATTAATTCCGCTGTTAGAGGTGATGATTTAGTTGCCAAAAAGAATTTTAAAGTAATTGTTAAGAGAAATCATACGCCAGATGTTATAGCAAGTGGTCCGGGAATTGAAAAACCACGTGGGTATCATACTGTAACCTTATTAACTGGACAAAATACAGAACTTGTAAATCCAGGCGCAACAACTGTGTTTTATGTTAAAAACGGTCAAGCACTGAAAGATGAAAATCTACCAAAGCTAAGAGCAAAAGAAGGTTACAAAGATGCAAGATGGCCAGAAGAAGCAAAAGAATCAGTTGAAAACGACAAAACTATCTCTGCAGTAGCGGACAAAGATAACTTATCAGATAATCATGAAGTTACAGCTAATGAAGTGTCTTCGAAGTTTGGAGAAGAGTTAGAAGAACAGAAAGTAAAAGATGCTATCCAGATAGTTGGAACCGAAACAAAAGACCAAGTTCAAATATCAGTGGACAAAAATGGATTTAATCCACGACTAGAAGGAAAACAAACAGTAAAAGCAACTGTGACGTTTTCAGACAAAACAATAAAAGAAGTAGAAGTAACAGTAAATGTAGGAAAACAGCCACT